>JAYSPJ010000123.1:0-6075 GCA_043722155.1 Bradyrhizobium sp. | reverse complement strand
GCCTGCAGCTTCTCGGTTACCGCCGCAGCGGTTGTCGCCACCGGCGCGACAACCGGGGGACTTGCCGGCACCGCCGCCGTCTCGGCCGTCGGCCAGGCGGGAACCGGCTGCGGCGACGCCGTGGCAACGGTTTGCCGGGCGATGGCGCCGGTCACGGAGTCCAGTCCCTGTTCCAGCACGGTGACGCGGGAAAACAGCCGGTCGCGATCGCCGTTCAGCGTATCGATCGCGGATGCCAGCCGCTTCGCCTCGCTGTGGCTGTCCCTGGCGACCGATTGAATCTGCTGGGCCTGGCGCGTCAGATCGGCCGCCGCGACCTGGTCGCGTCGCCATCCGATCGACGACTGGTTGGCGAGCACGGCCAGGACCACCGCGCCGACCGAGGCAACGCCCCACGATCCGAGCCGCCACAGCGCGCGGCGGTCGAATTCGTCCTCCTCCGCCAAAAAGCCGGTCAGCACGCCGCCGGTATTCTCGGTTTCGAAACCGCCAGCCAGGTGGTCAGTATTCTTGGCCATACGAAGTTATCGGCCCTCCCGAGGCCTGCCCGAATCACAATGCAAACATTAACAGGAAATGCGTCCTCACCTTGAATCGGGACGCTTCGCCTTTCCGTTCACCTTGGGGCGAATCGGATTTCCATGCGCGACGAAAACCCTCTAAGAGGGCGGCGGCGCAACTTCGGCGGCCAGGACGCCGCCAAGCCGCCGCCACGATGCTGCTCAGACAGGGACAAGACAGGGATTCGTATGTCTTCTCGATCCAGCCTCACCATTGTGCTCGCCGCCGGTGAGGGCACGCGCATGCAATCGTCGATGCCGAAGGTGCTGCATCCCGTGGCTGGCCAGTCGCTGCTGGCGCATGTGCTTGGCGCCACCCCGAAAGGCGTTGATGCCTCGCTGGCCGTGGTCATCGGACCCGACCACGGCGCGGTGGCTGATGAGGCCGGACGCATCCGCCCCGACGCCGCCAGCTTCGTTCAGCGCGAGCGGCTCGGCACTGCGCACGCGGTACTGGCGGCCCGCGACGCCATTATCCGCGGCGCCGACGATCTCCTGGTGGTGTTCGGCGATACCCCGCTGATTTCGGCCGAAACATTTTCGCGGCTGCGCGCGCCGCTGCAATCGGGCGCAGCCCTTGCGGTGCTCGGCTTTCGCGCCGCCGATCCCACCGGCTATGGCCGGCTGCTGGTCGAGGGCGACCGGCTGGTCGACATCCGCGAACACGCCGACGCCACGCCGGCGCAGCGCGCCATCAGGCTCTGCAACGCCGGCGTGATGGCGTTCGACGGCCGCAAGGCGCTGCAAATCATCGAGGCGATCGGTAACGCCAACAGCAAGAGCGAGTATTATCTGACGGACGCCGTCAAAGTCGTTCGGAATCTCGGATTGGAGGCCGTCGTGATCGAAACCAGCGAGGATGAAGTGCGGGGGATCAACACCAAAGCCCAGCTCGCCGAGGCCGAGGCGGTCATGCAGGCACGGTTGCGCAAGGCGGCGCTGGAGGCGGGCGTGACGCTGATCGCGCCCGAGACGGTCTATCTCGCCGCCGACACCAGCTTCGGCAAGGACGTGACGATCGAGCCGTTCGTGGTGATCGGCCCCGGCGTCGCCATCGCCGACGGCGCGGTGATCCATTCGTTTTCCCACATCGTGCAGGCCTCGATCGGCAAGAAGGCATCGGTCGGCCCCTATGCGCGGTTGCGGCCGGGGACCTCGCTCGGCGACGGCGCCAGGATCGGCAATTTCGTCGAGGTCAAGGCGGCGACGCTGGAAGCCGGCGTCAAGGTCAACCACCTCAGCTATATCGGCGACGCCCATGTCGGCGCCAATTCCAACATCGGCGCCGGCACCATCACCTGCAATTACGACGGCTTTTCCAAGCACAGGACCATGATCGGCGAGGGCGCCTTCGTCGGCACCAATTCCTCGCTGGTGGCGCCGGTGAAAATCGGCAACGGCGCCTATATCGGTTCGGGCTCGGTAATCACGAAAGACGTGCCCGATGACGCCATGGCGGTGGAGCGCAGCCCGCAGACCAACCGCGAGGGCGGCGCCAGGCGCTACCGCGAGCTGAAGACGCGCGACAAGCCGCCGAAAGCGGGGTAATGGCAGTGCCGGTTAAGCTTTCCGCTTAACGCTGTCTCAATCCGCAATAATTATTGAGTATCTGAAGGTCCGCGATTCTCGTTAAGAGATGCGGGCGCATTTTCGGCTTATTTGGAGATATTGAACCGCATGTGCGGCATTGTCGGGATTCTCGGGCGAACTCCGGTCGCGGAGCAACTGGTGGATTCGCTGAAGCGGCTCGAATATCGCGGTTACGATTCCGCGGGCGTCGCCACGCTGGAAGGCGACCATCTCGAGCGGCGCCGCGCCGAAGGCAAGCTGAAGAACCTCGAAGCGCGATTGCGGGCCGAGCCGCTCGCCGGTCATGCCGGCATCGGGCACACACGCTGGGCCACCCACGGCAAGCCGACCGAGAACAACGCGCATCCGCACGCCACCGACAATGTCGCGGTGGTTCACAACGGCATCATCGAGAATTTCCGTGACCTCCGGCTGATGCTGGAAAAGCAGGGCGCGAAATTCACCAGCGAGACCGACACCGAAGTCGTCGCTCATCTGGTCAATTCCTACATCCTCAAGGGCGCCTCGCCGCAGGAAGCCGTGAAGGCATCGCTGCCGCAGCTGCGCGGCGCCTTCGCGCTGGCGTTCCTGTTCCGCGGCCACGGCGATCTGATGATCGGCGCCCGCAAGGGCTCGCCGCTGGCGATCGGGCATGGCGACGGCGAGATGTATCTAGGTTCGGACGCGATCGCGCTGGCGCCCTTTACCGATACCATCAGCTATCTCGAGGATGGCGACTGGGTGGTGCTGACGCGCGAAGTCGGTGTGATTTACGACGAGCACGGCTCGGTGGTGAACCGCGAGGTGCTGAAATCCGGCGCGTCGTCGTTCCTGGTCGACAAGGCCAACTACCGCCACTTCATGGCCAAGGAAATCCACGAACAGCCGGAAGTGGTGGGCCACACGCTGGCGCGCTACGTCGACATGGCGACCGAGCGCGTCGCGCTGCCCATAAAACTGCCGTTCGATTTCAAGGACATCCAGCGCATCTCGATCGTCGCCTGCGGCACCGCGAGCTATGCGGGTTTCATCGCCAAATACTGGTTCGAGCGCCTCGGCCGGGTGCCGGTCGAACTCGATGTCGCCTCCGAATTCCGCTACCGCGAGGCGCCCTTGCGCAAGGGCGATCTGGCGATCTTCATTTCGCAATCCGGCGAGACCGCCGATACGCTGGCAGCATTGCGCTACGCCAAGGGGGAGGGGGTGCACACGCTCTCCGTGGTCAACGTGCCGAGTTCGACCATCGCGCGCGAAAGCGAAACCGTGCTGCCGACGCTGGCCGGACCGGAAATCGGCGTCGCCTCGACCAAGGCGTTCACCTGCCAGTTGATGGTGCTGGCCGCGATCGCGGTCGCCGCCGGCAAGGCGCGGGGCGAATTGTCCGATGCCGACGAAGCCAGGCTGGTGCACGGTCTGGTCGAGATTCCACGCTTGATGGCGGCGGCGCTCGCGACCGAACCGCAAATCGAAAAACTCGCGCGCGAGATCGCCAAGCATAAGGACGTGCTCTATCTCGGCCGCGGCACCAGCTATCCGCTGGCGCTGGAAGGCGCGCTGAAGCTGAAGGAAATTTCCTACATCCATGCCGAAGGCTACGCCGCCGGCGAACTCAAGCACGGCCCGATCGCGCTGATCGACGAGAACATGCCGGTCGTGGTGATCGCGCCGCACGACCGGGTGTTCGAAAAGACCGTCTCCAACATGCAGGAAGTCGCGGCGCGCGGCGGCAATATCATTCTCATGACCGACGCCAAGGGGGCGGCGGAAGCGACAGTGGAGTCGCTGGTGACGATCGTGCTGCCCGACATGGACGCGACCTTCACGCCGATGGTCTATGCCGTTCCCGTGCAGTTGCTGGCCTATCATACCGCCGTTGTCATGGGCACCGACGTCGACCAGCCGCGCAATCTCGCGAAATCGGTGACGGTGGAATAAGTGTCTCGCTCCCGGCGGTGGTCGGGGTCTACCAAAGTCTGCTAGGATGGCTTAGCTGGCATAGTACAATAGCCGCTGCGACTGACCTGGAACCCTGATGCAATCTGACGATTTGCCGCCGCCCGTGCCCCCGGCCGAAGTCCCGCCAGAGGCCCACAGCGGGTTTATGGCCCGATTCCGGAACTATTTCCTGACCGGCCTGATCGTCGCCGGTCCGATCGCCATCACCTTCTATCTGACCTGGTGGTTCGTCACCTGGGTCGACGGCATCGTCCGGCCGTTCGTGCCCATGGCCTACCGGCCGGAAACCTATCTGCCGTTCGGGCTGCCGGGCTCCGGGCTGATCGTCGCGGTGTTCGCGCTGACGCTGCTGGGCTTCCTCGCCGCCAACCTGATCGGGCGGACCCTGGTCGACCTCGGCGAGCGGCTGCTCGGCCGCATGCCGGTGGTGCGCGCGATCTATCGCGGCCTGAAGCAGGTGTTCGAGACGCTGTTCTCGGGGCAGGGCTCGAGCTTCCGCCGGGTCGGCCTGGTCGAATTTCCCTCGCCCGGCATGTGGTCGATCGTGCTGATTTCGCAGTCGCCGAGCGTGGAGATCGCCAACAAGCTGCCGGGCCAGGAGGAGCACATCTCGGTATTCTTGCCGTGTGCGCCGAACCCGACCACCGGTTTTTTCTTCTACGTGCCCAAGAGCAGGATCATCGAAGTCCAGATGAGCGCCGAAGACGCCGCCACCCTGATCATGTCCTGCGGCGTGGTGCAGCCCGGCTCCGACCCGCAAAAGAAGATTGCGGCATTGGCGGAGATGGCGAACGCCGCGCGGGTGGCGAACGGCGCGCGGCTGCCGGAGCCGGCGAAGGTGGATTGAGGGTAGACCGTCAGCCCATCATCGTCATTGCGAGCGCAGCGAAGCAATCCATTCTTTCTTTTTGCCGCTCGATGGATTGCTTCGCTGCGCTCGCAATGACGGAGGATGGTGGCGGGCATCAATGACACTTGAAATAATCGAACGGCTCGCGGCAGCTCTTGCAGCGCCACAGCGCCTTGCAGGAGGTCGACCCGAACTCGGACAGCACTTCGGTATGGGTCGAGCCGCATTGCGGACAGGCCACCTGCTGCTCGCCGAACAGCGCGCGGCGCGAATTCGACGCCTGCGGCGGCGCGATGCCGTAGTCCCGGAGCTTGTTGCGGCCGTCTTCGCTCATCCAGTCCGTGGTCCAGGCCGGCGACAGCACAGTGCGGACGGTCGGCCGCGCGAAGCCGGCGCGCTCCAGCGCCAGCTCGATCTCCAGCGTGATCATGTTCATCGCGGGGCAACCGGAATAGGTCGGCGTGATCGCGACCTCGATACGGCCGTCACGCACCGCCACCTCGCGCAGTACGCCGAGATCGGCGATGGTCAGCACGGGGATTTCGGGATCGACCACCTGTGCCGCTGCATCCCAGGCGCGCTGGCGCAGATCGCTGTCGATGAGCGCGTCGGCTACCATGTCGCCCCCGGAAACGTCCGCGGCAACGATTGCAGTTCGCTCAGGAGATGACCGAGGTGCTCGCTATGGCTACCGCTACGGCCGCCCTGCTGCATCCAGTCGTTTTTCGGCAGGACCAGCGTGGCTTCACTGACGACATTGGAGACCGTCTTCAGCCATGGAGCGCGTAAACTTGCGGTATCCGCCGCAATGCCGGCGTCGATCAGGCCGCGCTCGCTGTCATCGACGGCGAACATCTCGCCGGTGAAGGCCCAGAGATCGTCGATCGCGGTCTGCGCGCGACGATGGCTTTCCTCGGTGCCGTCGCCGAGACGGACGATCCATTCCGAGCAATGCCGGACATGATAAGCACTTTCTTTTTCCGACTTCGCCGCGATCGCCGCCAGCGTCGGATCATCAGATTTCATCATCGCGCGCCAATAGAGATCGGCGAACACAGAGTAGAAGAACTGCCGCACCATGGTGCGCGCGAAATCGCCGTTCGGCTGTTCCAGCAGCAGGAGATTGCGGTACTGCCTGAC
>JAYSPJ010000122.1:0-13696 GCA_043722155.1 Bradyrhizobium sp. | reverse complement strand
GCCCAACTCTCGCCCGAAGCCCGAGGCCTTCATGCCTCCGAAGGGCGACTCGTTGAACAGGAACTCGCTGGTGTTGATCCACACACCTCCGGCGCGGATGTCATGGGCCGCGCGATGGCCCGTGGTGAGGTCGCTGGTCCAGACCGTCGCCGCCAGACCGTACGGCGTGTCGTTGGCGATCCGCACCGCGTCTTCCTCGTCCTTGGCGCCGAGAATGGTCAGCACCGGTCCGAAGATTTCCTCGCGGGCGATGGTCATGTCGTTGGTGACATCGGCGAAGATGGTCGGGCGCACATAAAAGCCCTTGTTGACGCCTTCCGGCAGGCCGGGACCGCCGGCCACCAGGGTGGCGCCTTCCGCGATGCCCTTCTGGATCAGGGTCTGGATCTTGTCCCACTGGATGCGGGACACGACCGGGCCGATGGTGGTGCCTTCGGCGCGGGGGTCGCCGGCCTTGGTCTTGTCGGCCACGGCCTTGGCGATCGCGGCGACTTCCTTCATCTTCGACAGCGGCACGATCATCCGGGACGGTGCGTTGCAGGACTGTCCGGAATTGTTGAACATGTGCATGACGCCGCCGGTGACGGCCTTGGCGAAATCGGCGCCTTCCAGGATGACGTTCGGCGACTTGCCGCCGAGTTCCTGGCTGACGCGCTTGACCGTCGGGGCGGCGCGCTTGGCGACATCGACGCCGGCGCGGGTCGAGCCGGTGAACGAGATCATGTCGATATCCGGATGCTCGCTCATCGCCGCACCCACCTCGGGACCGAGGCCGTTGACGAGGTTGAACACGCCCTTCGGCACGCCGGCTTCATGGAGGATTTCCGCGAAGATCAACGCCGAGGTCGGGGTGAATTCCGACGGCTTCAGGATCATGGTGCAGCCGGCGGCCAGCGCGGGCGCGACCTTGCAGGCGATCTGGTTGAGCGGCCAGTTCCACGGCGTGATCATGCCGATGACGCCGACCGGCTCGCGCACCACCATGGCGGAGCCGACCGGCTCCTCGAAATGATAGTTCTTGAGCACTTCCAGGGTGGACGCGATATGGCCGAGGCCGGCGCCGGCCTGCAGTTTTTCCGCCATCGGCAGCGGTGCGCCCATCTCGTCGGACACGGCGGCGCCGATATCCTTCATCCGGGTCTTGTAGACTTCCATAACCTTGGTGAGCAGCGCGACGCGCTCCTCGCGGCTGGTCTGCGAATAGGTCTCGAAGGCGCGCCTGGCGGCGGCGACCGCCTTGTCGACGTCGGCCTTGGATCCCAGCGCAACCTCATACATCGCCTCTTCGGTCGCCGGATTGACGACCGGGGTGGATTTCTTGACGACGGGATCGACCCAGGCGCCATCGATGTAGAATTGCATGCGGTTGACCATCGGAAACCTCTTGATTTCGAAGCAAATGGAGGGAGAACGGAACGTTCGGCAGGCATCCTTGCACGAAACATTCCGAAAATGAACCCGCCATATGCGGGATGCCGCGTTGCGGTGCGCGCGCGGAACGATCTCGTGTCCCAAACCCGGCGTAGCGTCCCTTCGGCGGTGCACGGCAGGGCCTGGACAAAAAATCGCGAAAACAACACATGCAAAGTAAGGTGGACCCCGGCTCGTCGCGCGGGGCGACGAGCTAAATCGCCATTTTGCGGTGCCGCACCGGCGCGCCGGCGGTGAGGCTTTCCGCCGCATCGATGATGGCGTTGGCGTCCACGCCGTGGTGGCGGTAGAGGTCGCCGATAGAGCCGGTCTGGCCAAAATGCTCGACGCCGAGCGCCTCGACGCGGTGGCCGCGCACGCTGCCGAGCCAGCCCAGCGTCGCCGGGTGGCCGTCGATTACGGTGACGATGCCGCAGTCGCGCGGCAGCGGCGCCAGCAGTTTCTCGATGTGGCTGAGGTGTTGCACCCCGCGGCGGTCGCGGCGCAGTTTTCGCGCGGCGGTCCAGCCGGCATGCAGCCGGTCGGCGGATGTTATCGCGAGCAGGCCGACGTCGCGGCGGCTTTCGCCGATCAGGCCGATCGCCTCGATCGCCTCCGGCGCCACCGCGCCGGTATAGGCGATCACGGCTTCACAGTTTTCGCCGGGCTTGCGCAGCCAATAGGCGCCATCGGTGATGCCTCTTTGCAACTCCGGCGTCATGATCCGTTGCGGCTGGCCGATCGTGCGGGTCGACAACCGCAAATAGACCGAACCGCCCTCGCCCGCTGCCTCGCGCTGCATGTGCCGGAAGCCCCACCCCATGATCACGGAGAGTTCATCGACGAAGGCCGGCTCGAACGAGGCGAGGCCATCCTGCGCCATGCCGATCAGCGGCGTCGCGATCGACTGATGCGCGCCGCCTTCCGGCGCCAGCGTAATGCCCGACGGCGTCGCCGCCACCATGAAGCGCGCGTCCTGATAGCAGGCATAATTCAGCGCATCGAGGCCGCGCTGGATGAAAGGATCGTACAAGGTCGCGACCGGCAGCAGCCGCTCGCCATTGATGGCATGCGACAGCCCCAGCGCCGACATCAGGATGAACAGGTTCATCTCGGCGATGCCGAGCTCGATGTGCTGTCCCTTCGGCGAAAAGTCCCAGTTGAAGGTCGACGGAATCTTCTCGCTGCGGAACAGATCGGCCTTCTCGGCGCGCGCGAACAGCCCGCGCCGGTTGACCCAGGCGCCGAGATTGGTCGACACCGTGACGTCGGGCGACGCGGTGACGATGCGCGCGGCGAGTTCGCTGTCGCCGCGCGCGAGTTCGTTGAGCACCAGCCCAAAACCCTGTTGCGTGGACATCTGCGGCGACGGCTTGAAGGACAGCCTCTCGGGCACGTCGATGACGGGTGCGGTCAAACGGCGGCGGCCGTCGCGGTTGAACGGCGCGTCGGCCAGAAATGCCTCCAGCGTCGCCGGGTCTTGGGCGAGGCCCTCGAACTTCTCCCACTCATGACCGGTGCGGATGTTCTGCGCGCCGCGCCACTTTTCCATCTGGGTGACCGTCATCAGGCCGGCATGGTTGTCCTTGTGGCCCTGGAACGGCAGACCAATGCCCTTGATGGTGTAGGCGATGAAGCAGACCGGACGATCATGGTCGATCGACTCGAAGGCTTCGATCATGCTGGCCATGTCGTGGCCGCCGAGGTTGGACATCAGCGCCAGCAGTTCGTCGTCGCTGCGCCGCCCGATCAGTTGCGACACCGCGCCCTGATCACCGATCTCGTCGTCGAGATGCTTGCGGAACGCCGCGCCGCCCTGGAAACACAGCGCCGCATACATCGCGTTCGGGCAGTCATCGATCCAGCGTTTCAGGGCCTCGCCGCCGGGTTCGGCGAATGCCGCCTGCATCAAGCGCCCGTATTTCACGATCACCACGTCCCAGCCGAAATTGCGGAACATCGATTCGAATTTTTCCCAGAGCCCTTCGCGCACCACGGCGTCGAGGCTCTGCCGGTTGTAATCGACCACCCACCAGGTGTTGCGCAGGCCGTGCTTCCAGCCCTCCAGCAGCGCCTCGAAGATATTGCCCTCGTCCATCTCGGCGTCGCCGACCAGCGCGATCATCCGCCCCCCCGGGCGGTCCTTCATCCAGCCATGCGCCTTGACGTAGTCCTGCACCAGCGAGGAGAACAGCGTCTGCGCCACGCCTAACCCCACCGATCCCGTGGAGAAGTCGACGTCGTCGGTGTCCTTGGTGCGCGACGGATAGGATTGCGCGCCTTCAAAACCGCGAAAATTTTCCAGTTTCTCCCGGCTCTGATGCCCGAACAGATACTGAATGGCGTGGAACACCGGGCTGGCATGCGGCTTCACCGCGACGCGGTCTTCCGGCCGCAGCACCGAGAAATACAGCGCCGACATGATGGTGGCGAGCGAGGCGGACGAGGCCTGGTGGCCGCCGACCTTCAGCCCGTCGGCATTGGACCTGACGTGATTGGCGTGATGGATGGTCCACGACGACAGCCATAGCACCTTGCGGGCCAGCGCGGACAACAGCTCAAGGCGTGCGGACTCGATCGGCATGGCAGTACTCCCGGCACAGTGACAATCCCATGATGGTAACGCTGACGCCGTCGTCAAAAATCTCAAATTATCGCGACATACCAGGCAGTATTGGGATAAAATCCCAATCTGGAGCCAACAGAGCAGAGTTTATCCCAATGCATACCCTGGATGCCATCGACCGCAAGATTCTCGCCTTGCTGCAGTCCGACAGCCGCACCACCATGCAGGAGCTCGCCGACAAGGTCGGCCTGTCGGTGTCGCCGTGCCATCGCCGGGTCAAACTGCTGGAACAGCGCGGCGTCATCACCCGCTATATCGCCACCGTCGACCAGAAATCGCTGGGGCTCCATGTCAGCGTTTTCATCTCCATAAAACTGGCGCGGCAGAAGGAGGAGGACCTCAACCGTTTTGCAAAAGCGATCTCGAAATGGGACGAGGTGCTGGAATGCTATCTGATGACCGGTAACCGCGATTACCTGTTGCGCGTCGTCGCCGCCGATCTGTCGTCCTATGAAGCGTTCCTGAAGAACAAGCTCACCCGTCTCGACGGCATCGCCTCGATCGAGTCGAGCTTTGCACTCAGCCAGGTGAAATATTCGATCGCGCTGCCGGTGTGAAACGTTACCCCGTCATTGCGAGCCAACGGGTCGCGCGAATGCGCGCCCGATGACAGGCTCCGCGAAGCAATCCACCATGCGGCAAAGCAAGTGTGGGTTGTTTCGCTTACGCTCCGCGCAGTGACGATTAGCTGATCTCCGCCAGCCGCCACACACCCAGACCCTTGTCGCGCCAGCCGCCGCCGGCCTCCAGGCAATTCTCGTTCAGGAATTCAACCGGCGGCCCCCAGTTGAACGGCGCGCATGCGAAATTCAACGCACGCCAGTCGCCATCCTCGCAATCGGCATTGACCTGCCACTCCGGGAAAGTCGTAGCGATCAGCCACAACGCACCGGACTTTTGGAAGTTCGCCACCGCGCGCGCAATGTTCGCAAGCGACAGATGCACGAGGCAGTCACGGCAAAGGATCGCATCGCATCGCGGCAGCGGACTGTCGGTAACATCGGCGAGATGATATTCGCCCTCGATCTCGCCGACGGCGGCGCGGGCCTGCAAGCCCTCGACCAGCGACGGCACGATGTCGATCCCCACATAGCGCACACCGAGATCGGCACGGTTGATCCAGCCGGCATCGCCGCAGGGAGCATCGAGCAGCGAGGTCACCCCGAGCTTTTTGAAAAGCACGGGCAGTTCGGCGCGTAGCACCGCGGTGGCGTCCAGTTCCGAGCCGAGCCCCGAGGCGGATGCCGGCGCGCCCCACAGATTGGTGTCGTGGATATGCTGAAAGCGTTGCGCCAGGTTCAGACCTGCAAAGGATCCGCGGTCATCGACAAAACGCTGATGCGCGAGCACGGGCGGACGATCGGAATCGCTTGCTGGCATGGCGCATCATACCCCCATCTCCTCATCCTGAGGAGCCCACCGGAGGTGGGCGTCTCGAAGGATGGCCGCACACCTTGCCCGATGGTTCGAGACGCGCGAAGACGCGTTCCCCATGAGGCAGAATCCACCTACCGCCACGGCTCCACGATGATCTTGGTGTGCCGCTCCGGACTGGCGAGATCGGCGAACGCCTTTGCGACGCCGTCGATGCCCACGCTGGCGGTCACCAGCGACGCCGCGTCAACTTGCCCTTCGGCGATCAGGCGCAGGGAATGGGCGAATTCGTCGGGCGTGTAGCCCAGTACATATTGAACGTTGAGTTCCTTCATGATGCCGAGCATCGGCTCGGAGCGATCGGTTTCCATGCAGACGCCGACCACGACAATGCGGGCATCGCGCGGCGCGCCCTCGAACACCTGCTGAATCAGGCCGGGGATCCCGACGCATTCGAAGATCAGCGCGGGTTTCAGGGCCGGCAGCAAGGCCTGCAGCGGCGGCCTCGCCGCCTTCTGCTCCGGCGACATCGCGGCGTGCTCGGCCCAGGTCGCATAAGGCTGCGTGCGCGCGGGGTCGACGACGATGTCGGCGCCCATCTTCTCGGCCAGCGCGCGGCGCGCCGGCGAATAATCCGCCGCGACGATCGGGTGCAACCCCTTCAGTTTCAGCGCCGCGATCACCGCCAGCCCGACCGGGCCGCAGCCGATCACCAGCGGCACCTCGTCGCCGCGAATATTCGCTTTCGCAACCGCATGGACGCCAACCGCGAGCGGTTCGGTCAAGGCCGCGTGCTCCGCCGCAAGCCCGTTCGGCACCTCCAGCAGCAAGGCCTCGCTGAGCAGCATGCGCTCGGCATAGCCGCCGACATTGTCGTTGGAATAGCCGATACCCTGCGGACCTTGCGCCGTCAGCAGCGCCGGCAGCGAACAGACGCGGGTTCCGGCTTTCAGCTTGCGCGCCGTGCCCGGCCCGTAATCGAGGATCTCGCAGCAGAATTCATGGCCGAACACGACGTCGCGGGTGAGGTCCATCGGCTTGCGGCCGGGGAAGTGCCTTGAGAGTTCGACCATGCGATGGGCGTGCTTGCGCGCGTGCAGGTCGGAGCCGCAAATGCCGCAGGCCAGCGTCCTGACCAGCACCTGCCCGGCGGCCGGCTTCGGCTCCGGCAGCGTATCGACGACAATCTCGCCGTTCCTGAAAATCGCAGCGCGCAATCCCCGTCCTCCCCGCATTCTTGATTATCGTTCGCCTCCCCTCTCCCACAGGCGATAGCGGAAGGAAAGAACGAAAGCGGCCGCGCTGCCCGCAGGCTTCCGGATTCAGGGATTGGGCGACGGCTCGCCCGGCACCGCCAGCAGCTGCGAGCGCCTGACACGCTCGCGGTGCGCGGTGTAGAGGCCGCTGCCGACGATGAATGCGGCGCCGGTCACGGTCCAGATGTCCGGCACTTCGCCGAACACCATGAAGCCGAGAATGCTGACCCACAGCAATTGGGTGTAGGAAAACGGCGCCAGCACCGAGGCGTCGGCATAGCGAAACGCCAGCACCACGATCCACTGTCCTGCCGTCGACGCCGCGCCGATGAAGACGCCGAAGGCAATATCGTGCCAGCTCGGGGTGACCCAGACGAACGGGACCAGCGCCGAGAGAATGCACAGGCCGGCGATCGATGAATAGGTCATGGTGGTGAGCACGTGTTCCCGTCCGCTCATCATGCGCGTCATGATCAGGGTGCAGGCCCAGGCCACCGCCGACACCAGCGGAAAGAACGCCGCTGCATGAAACGCAGACGTGCCCGGGCGCAGGATGATCAGCACGCCGATCAGCCCCACCGCGGTCGCAAGCCAGCGCCGCACGCCGACCTTCTCGGAAAGAAAGACGATCGACAGCGCGGTGACGAACAGCGGCGCCACGAAGCCGGTGGCGGAGGCCTCGGCGATGGGCAGAAACCGCAGGCCGGAGATGAAGAACAGCGATGACCCGACCAATGCCGCGCCGCGCATCAGCTGCAGGCCGAGGCGCTCGGTGCGCAAGGCAAACAGCGGCGAACCCCGCATCATCGCCGGCGACATGATCAGCGCGAACGTCAGAAACCTGATCCAGGCGATCTCGACCGACGGCAGCGTCGCCGACAGATATTTCGCCGTCACGTCCGAGGCGCCGAGGAAGACGGTCGATGCCAGGATCAGCGCGATGCCTTTGAAGGGATGATCGGCGCGCGCGGGCGCCTTGCGCGCGGCGGGCGTCTTCTCGGGCAACGGTGATGGAGCGCTGTCCAGCCTCACGGCTGCGGCGGGTGGCGGATTCACGGGCAATCTCGGAGACAATAATTATCGAATCGGGCGAGTCTCCAGAAACGCCAATTGACGGGAATCGACAAGGCACGAAACTGGGACGCCGATATGCGCGGCCCGCCGCAGCTGCCTCTGTTTTGCCTCATCCGTCATCGGGATCAGCCCTACAGCATCGGCAGGCCACGCGGTTTCGGGCCGCGTGGAAACGCCGTGTCGAGCGCGGTGATTTCTTCGTCGTTGAGCACGAGGTTGCCGGCGGCGGCGTTGTCGGCGGCATGCTCCGGAGTTCCGGCTTTTGGTATCGCGAACACGGATGGCCGGCGCGTCAGAAAAGCCAGCGCGACCTGTCGCGGCGAGGCGCCGCGCGCCTCGGCGATGGTTTGCATCAGCTCGCCGGCCCTGCTGCGCGGTGACGGAAAATCATTGTGACCGAACGGCGAATAGGCGACGACCGCGACGCCATGCGTCTCGCACCACGGAATCACAGCGTGCTCGATGGCGCGCTCTTGCAGATGATAAAGCACCTGGTTGCAGGCGATCTTGCCCGGGCCGGCGACCGCGAGCAACTCGTTGAGATCGTCGGTGTCGAAATTGCTGACGCCCCAGCTGCGGATTTTTCCGGCGGCCACCAATTCGTCGAACGCCGCGACCGTTTCATCAAGCGGATAGGCTCCACGCCAGTGCAGCAGGTAGCAGTCGAGCCGGTCGGTCTTCAACCGCGCCAGCGACCGCTCGCAGGCGGTGATGGTGCCGCGCCGCGATGCGTTGCTCGGCAGTACCTTCGAGACCAGGAAAACCTCATCGCGTCTTCCGGCGATCGCTTCGGCGACCACCGCTTCGGCATCGCCATACATCTCGGCGGTGTCGATGTGGCTCATGCCGAGATCGATGCCACGGCGCAACGCCGCGACCGCGCTGTTGCGATCGCCGCGATCGATATACCAGGTGCCCTGCCCGATCACGGACACATCGGGGCCGTTGCCGCCGAATTTCTGCTGCTTCAAAGCTCGCCTCTGGCTCGCTACCGCCCTGTACCTGGGGACTCTAGCCGAACCAGAGATTCATGTCCTGCGAAGAGATGCGACACCCGCTCAACGGCCTAGAAATCGCTCGCGGACGACTCATTCGGGATGCCGTCGGTATTGCCGCAGCCATCGATTCGCCGTAAGGGCGGAGCACCAACGATCTCGTGCCCCGGACGCTGCGCAGAGCCTATTCGGCACCCTCTACAAGAAATCGCGAAAACAACCCCATGCAAGGTAGAATGGACCCCGGCTCGCAGCACTCGTGCTGCGCTGCGTCCGGGGTACGAGAAAAAAAATATCCATCGTTAGGGCCCCAACCTAATCTCATCCCACTCTAGCTATCCAGCACACCGATATCCGCCACCAGCACCGTGCCGGTCGCCGACTCCGTGATATAGAGACGGTCGCGCCTCGCGCCGCCGATCGCGACATTGGTGCAGCTTGATCCCGCGCAAGATTTGATGCGGGCGATCAACTCGCCATTGGGCGCGAACACGAAGACATGGCCGAGCGAGGCATGACCCACGAACAGGCGTCCGGCGCTGTCCATGGTCATGCCGTCGGGACCGCTGGGGCCGAAGGTCGAGCAGAAGCGGCCGACCTTGGAGACGCTGCCGTCCTTCATGAACGGCATCCGCCACACCGCGTTGTCGCGGGTCATCGCCACGAACAGCACGCTCTCGCTGGGATCGAGCACCAGGCCGTTGGGGCTGATGCCGGTATTAACAAGGCACTCGAGGCGTCCGCTGGTCGCGAGCCGGTAGACCCGCCCGGTGGGATCGTGCAGGCCGGTCTGGCCCTGGTCGGTAAAATAGACGTCGCCGTTGCAGGCGATATGCAGGTCGTTGCATCCCTTGAACGATTCCGAATTGCGCGCCGTCAGGACCGGCAACATCCGTCCCGCCCTGGCATCGAGTTCCATGATGCCGTGCCTATAGTCGGCGACCAGGATGCGTCCTTTGGGATCGATTTTCAGCCCGTTGGGCCAGCCGTCATACTCGATCACCAGCGTCCATTGGCCGTCAGGTGATATCCTGAATATGCGTCCGAACGGAATATCGACGATGTAGAGATGGCCCTCGGCGTCGAAGGACGGACCCTCGATGAAGCAGTCGGTCGGCGCACCCGGCCGGTTGGCGTCGGCCCAGTCGGTGCGCACGCCCTTGCGCCGGAATGCATCCGGCATCGTCGAGAAAATCCTGGTTTCGATCCGCCGCGGCGGCGTTTCCAGATACATCATTTTTTTGATTCATCCATGGTGGCCAAAGGCGCGCACCATAGACGACATCGTTTGCGCCGTCGATTGTCTCTCCTCCGCGAGAATGTGCGCGAACGGGAGGAGATCTTACCCCCGTCATTGCGAGCGAAGCGAAGCAATCCATTTTGGCGACGGAAAGAACGAATGGATTGCTTCGTCGCTTCGCTCCCCGCAATGACGGTATGGCGAGAACTCAGTTAGCCACTGCCAACTGAGGTTGCTTCGAATCCGGGGAGCCGGCCTGCACGATCAGCTGCTTCAATTCCGGAATGCACGAGCCGCAATTGGTGCCGGCCTTCAGACGCGCGCCGATCTCGGCCGCGGTGCCCGCCCCCGCCGCGATGGCGTCGCAGATCGTGGTGCGGCCGACTCCGAAGCAGGCGCAGACGATCGGCCCGGCGCTGGCCATGCCGTCGATCGATTTGCCCGACAGCAGCATGCGGCGCTGGTCGTCGCCGAGCGGGCCTGCGGCGAACAGCTGCTTGATCACGTTCCAGTCGCCGGCGTCCTGCGCCGGTCCGATGAACAGGCAGGCTTCGATCCGGTCGGCGGCAAAGGCCGCGGCGCGGTAAACCCCGCCGCCAAAATCCTTGTATTCGGCGAGATCGTCGCTGGCCACGGACCGCAGCCAGGATTGCCAGCCCGCGAGATCGGCATTGTCGGCCAGCAGATAACCATAACCGCCGGGAACCGCGACGCGTGCCCACCAGGCATGGTCGGGCAAGACAAGCGGCGTGCGCGACAGCGCAAAACCCCGGAACACGTAGTCGTAGGGCGAGATCGACGCCGGCGTCGCCTTGTTCTCGGGCTGGCCCGAAAACGCATCGGTGAACGGCGCCACCAGCGCGCCGACCCGCGAACCGGTCGCGGTGGCCTCGCTCCAGTGGATCGGCGCAAACAGCATGCCGCGCTGCTGCCGTTCGCTGACGATCACCTTGAGCGTGCATTGTCCGTAGTCGGTGGTGACGCGCGCGAAGCTGCCGTCGGTCACGCCGAATTTCAGCGCGTCGTCGGGATGAACCTCGACGAACGGTTCCGGCAGATGCTGGCCCAGCCGCGGGCTCTGGCCGCTGCGGGTCATGGTGTGCCATTGATCCCTGATGCGCCCGGTGTTCAGCCGCAGCGGCCGTCCGGCCGTGGTCACGCTGCGCAGCGCGGGAATTTCCGGCGCGACGAAGCGCGCCTTGAAGTCGTTGGTAAAAAACCCGCCATCGGCAAAGAACCGCCGTTGCGGCTGGCTGCTGTCCGTGCGCGTCGGCCACTGCACCGGCGCCAAGGCGTCAAACGCCTCGTCCGACAGCGACTTCAGCGCGCCGATATCGAAATCCCGGCCGCCCGCGTTCTCGAATGCCGAAAGGGCCGCGTGCTCGCGAAACACGTCGGCCGCCGACCCGAAATCGAACGCCGCGCCGAAGCCGAGCCGTTTTGCCACTTCGCTGACGATCCACCAATCCGCTTTGGCCTCTCCGGGCGGCTCGAGAAACGCACGCTGCCGCGAGATGCGCCGTTCAGAATTGGTCACCGTGCCGGATTTTTCGCCCCAGGCCTGGGCCGGCAGCAGCACATGCGCGCCCGCGTTCACCGTATCGTTGGAACGCACGTTCTCCGAGACCACGAACAGCTCGAGCTTTTTCAGCGCGGCGCGCGCCGCGTCGGCATCCGGCAGCGACACCGCGGGATTGGTGCCGATCACCCACAGCGCCTTGATTTCGCCGCGCGCGATCGCCTCGAACATCTGGACCGCCTTCAGTCCTTCATGCGTGGCGATGCGCGGCGCCCTCCAGAACCGGCGGACGCGGTCGATGTCGGGCGGCGTAAAACCCATATGGGCGGCGAGCTGGTTGGCGAGCCCGCCGACCTCGCGTCCCCCCATCGCATTGGGTTGCCCGGTCAGCGAGAACGGCGACGCGCCTGATTTGCCGATCCGCCCGGTGGCGAGATGGCAATTGATGATGGCATTGACCTTGTCGGTACCCTGCGCCGACTGGTTGACACCCTGCGAGTACAGCGTCACCACGCGCGGCATGGTGGCGAACAGCCGGAAGAAGTCGGCGACGTCGCGTTCGGCAAGGCCGGTCGCGAGAGAGGTCGCAGCGACGCTGCCGGCGATGATCCGCGCCCGTGCCAGCGCCTCGTCGAAACCCGACGTGTGCCGTTCGATGTAGTCGGAATCCAGCGCGCCATGGTCGGCCAGATGCGCCATCAGCCCGGAGAACAGGGCCGTGTCGGTGCCGGGCTTCAGACCCAGGAACAGGTCGGCATCCCCCGCGGTGTCGGTACGGCGCGGATCGATCACGACGATGCGCGCGCCACGCTTCTGCTTGTTGACCAGCATGCGCTGGTACAGCACCGGATGGCACCACGCCGCGTTGGAGCCGACCAGCACCAGCAGATCTGCCTGATCGAGGTCGTCATAGCAGCCGGGCACGGTGTCGGTACCGAAGGCGCGGCGGTGGCCGGCGACCGAGGAGGCCATGCACAGCCGCGAATTGGTATCGACATTGGCGCTGCCGATGAATCCCTTCATCAGCTTGTTGGCGACGTAATAGTCTTCGGTCAGGAGCTGGCCGGACAAATAGAAGGCCACCGCGTCCGGACCGTCGCGCTTGACGATGTGGGCGAAGCGATGCGCGACATGATCGAGCGCGTCGCTCCAGGCCACCCGTTCCATGCTGCCCTTGCTGCAGCGGATCATCGGATAGAGCAGCCGGTCTTCAAGCCCGAGGGTTTCGCCGAGCGCCGAGCCCTTCGAGCACAGCCGGCCGAAATTGGCGGGATGCTCGGGGTCGCCCGAGATCGCCGCGCCGCCGCTGCCGTCGGGCGTCGCGACGATGCCGCAGCCGACGCCGCAATAGGCGCAGGTCGTGCGGGTGGCGCCAACGGGTCCGCGCGGAGCGCGGCCCGATGATAAACTCCGCGCCGGATCGACGGCGGTCATGTCGGCAACCGGGTCACGCCGCCTCCGAGGCAAGCGCGAGCGAGCGGCCGAACATCATCTGGCTGCGAATGCCCACGACGGGTTTGCGATCCCTGATCAATTCGAGATACCAGAGCGCGTCGGCGACATCGCCGACCAGTACCGCGCCGGTGAGCCGGCCGGCCGATATCACCAGCTTCTTGTAGGTGCCGTGCCTGATATCGTCGAGCACGATGGCTTCGCTGCCATCCGCGCCCATGGAATCGCCGGCCGAAAACACGCTGACGCCGGAGACCTTCAGATTGGTCGCGACCACGCTGCCGTTATAACTGGCTGGCCTGCCCGCCAGATGCCGCGCCAGCACGCGCGCCTGCTCGTAGGCCGGCTCGACCAGACCGTAACAAATGCCGCGATGCTCGGCGCATTCGCCGAGCGCGAAAATGTCAGGCACGCCCGTTTGCAGGTGGTCGTCCACCACGATGCCGCGATTGACGGGAATGCCGGCTTGTTTCGCCAGCGCGATGCTGGGGCGAATGCCCGCCGCGAAGATCACCGCTTCGGCGTCGATCCGGCGGCCGTCCGTCAGTTCGACGCCTTCGACGCAGGTCTCGCCATGAAAGCGCGCGGTGTTGGCATTGAGCAGGATCGCGATGCCCTTGAGTTCGACCAGCGACTTCAGCAGCTCGGCCGCCGGCGCATCGAGCTGACGCTCCATCAGTCGGTCCGTCAGATGAACCAGGGTCACCGGGGCGCCGGCCCTGGCGAGGCCGTAAGCCGCTTCCAGCCCGA
>JAYSPJ010000121.1:0-1535 GCA_043722155.1 Bradyrhizobium sp. | reverse complement strand
TACGTGCTCAACATGGGCCAGCCAGTCAAGATCGTCGAACTGGCCGAGCGCATGATCCGGTTGTCGGGTCTGCAGCCGGGACATGACATCGAGATCGTTTTCACCGGTATGCGGCCGGGGGAACGGCTGAACGAAATTCTGTTCGCCACGGAGGAACCGCCCGTCGAGATCGGCATCGCGGGCATCATGGCGGCCAAGCCCAACGAACCTCCCATGCAAGCGATACGGAAGTGGCTTGCGGCGCTTGAGCGCGCGATCGCCAGCGATGACCGGGCGGCGATCAGGGCCGTCCTTCAGGACGCCGTTCCGGAATTCGGTTCAACGGCGGCTTGACCTATTGCGGCTTGCGCGCGTCTTTCGACGCGGTTCGCGGCCGGGAAAACCGGAACAGCACGGCCATAACAGCGAGAGCTCCGAGCGCCAGCATCGTCAGATCGATGCTTCTCGATGCGGCGGCGACGGTCGTCAGCGCCATGCCTGCCAGGACGAGATTGAGGAGAAATACGCTGGTGACGACCTGCATCACGCTAAGCCCGTTATCCGTCGCGCGTTGATAAAAGTGCGATCGATGCGCGTCCCAGAATCGTTCGCCCTTGGCCACTCGTCTGAACAAGGTAATCGTCGCGTCGGCGAGATAGTAGAGCGGCAATAGCAGGGCTGCGGCAAAATGCTGCCGTGATGCCAGTTCGAGCAGGCACCAGCCGGTCAGAAGACCGATCGGCAGGCTGCCGACGTCGCCGAGGAACAGACGGGCTATGGGTCGGTTGAAAGGTGCAAAGCCGAGCAGGGCGCCGGCGAGCCCCAGCGCGATCGGCAAGACCTCCGATGGCGCCGCACCGAGAAATGCAAATGCCGTGAGCGCCAGGGTCATCGGAAGCATTTCCGCTACCGTCATCCCGTCCAGGCCGTCCATGAAGTTGACCAGGTTGATGAACCACATCATCCCCAAGACGAGGAGCGCCCGCTCCAGCGCCATCGGGATCATCTCGAAAACGCGTAGCTGCGGCGGAAGGGTTGCGAACAGAAACGTAACCGTTGCCAGCTGTAGTGCGAGACGCGGTACCACCGGGATAGGGCGGAGATCGTCGATCATGCCCACGACCGCGAGACAGACTGCGGCGATCAGCACGATGATGACGGCTGTTCCCGAAAAGGGTGAGCCCAACGCTCCGGCCAGCGCCGCTCCGACTGCCGTGGCGGCGATCACGGCGATTCCCCCACCCTGCGGTGTCGGCGTTGCATGCGACGACCGCGCGTTCGGCCGCGCCAGTGCATAGCGCTGGAGCAGCGGTCGCAGCGCGACGATCAGGCATGCGCAGGTGACGCCGGCTGCGGTTGGGACGAGGAGCGCCTGCGCGACGCGGGAGAGATCGAAAACGGTCATGAAAGCTTTGCTGGGGGACTCTGGATTTTGGAATGGCGTAGCAGATTTGTATCTCGTTGGAAAATCTGAGCGGGCCTTTGATTCGCCGACAATGTTTGCCGTGACCGCTGCACGGAGCAAAAAGTACGGCGGTGGATCGGCCAGACCCTAA
>JAYSPJ010000120.1:0-3115 GCA_043722155.1 Bradyrhizobium sp. | reverse complement strand
GTTCTCCGCTGCCCTGTATGCTCGTGTGCGTTTTTTACTCGTGCAATTTGCACACGAGACCGCGGGTGCAGCGCGCATCCGGCATTCCCTGCTCCCTCTGTTTTGAGGGACAACGATAGGCAAACCTCGGGCAGAATCGTGCCGCGAGAAGGCGAAATTGCATTCAGTCGTCATCGTCCGCGAAGGCGGACGATCCAGTATTCCAGAGAGAGCAGTGATTGAATCGATAGATCGCGGCGTACTGGCTACCCCGCATGCGCGGGGTATCACGGCTGGCAACCTACCCCGGCAGCCAGCCCCGGATCGCCGGCAGGAAGAAGATCCCGATATTGATCGCAAAGCCGATGCTCCACAGGATCGAGCGCAGCGTCGGGCGGTTGCCGAGATAGGTGAAGACGTAGGCAATCCGCACGATCAGGAACAGCACCGCCAGCTCATTGATCAGATGCTGCGGCGCGGCTCGGAATTCCGCCAACAGCACCGCGACGGCGAAAAACGGGAAGGCCTCGATGCCGTTCTGGTGGGCGCCCAGCGCGCGCGCGGCGATCGGGTCCTGATAGAACCCGGGATCGCGCGGCCTGGCATTGTCGAAACGGCGAAACCCGATCCACTTGATCGGAACGATCGTCAGCAGGTAAAGCATCAGCGTTCCGAAAACGCACCATTCGGCGATCGTCATGGTTCCCCCCGCCGCGCCCCGGACGATGCTGCGCATCGCCGGGTAAAATGTGACCCTATCGAAAGCGCCATTATCTTGACAAGGATACTGCAACGCGCGATGCCACCAACATTATGACAGCAGTCGTTGCCATCGAAACCGCCAACCCTGTCGCCGGGACCAGCCCGGAGCGCGTCGGCGTTCTCCTGGTCAATCTCGGCACACCCGACAGCGCCGATGCGCGCGGCGTGCGGGTCTATCTCAGGGAATTTCTGTCCGATCCGAGGGTGATCGAGGATCAGGGGCTGCTCTGGAAGCTCATTCTGAACGGCATCATCCTGCGGGTGCGCCCCGGCCGCAAGGCGCGCGATTACCAGAAGATCTGGAACACCGAGAAGAACGAATCCCCGCTCAAGACCATCACCCGCGCCCAGTCCGACAAGCTCGCCGCGGCGATCGCGGACCATGACCACGTCGTGGTCGACTGGGCGATGCGCTACGGCAACCCGTCGATCGCCTCCGGGATCGCGGCGCTGACCGCGCAGGGCTGCGGCCGGCTGCTGGTGGTGCCGCTCTATCCGCAATACTCGGCCGCGACCTCCGCCACCGTGTGCGACGAGGTGTTTCGCGTGCTCGCCGCGATGCGGGCGCAGCCGACCCTGCGGATCACGCCCCCCTATTACGTCGATGCGGAATATATCGAGGCGCTGGCGGTCTCGATATCAGCGCATCTCAAGACCCTGGCCTTTCAGCCGGAGCTGATCCTGGCCTCGTTCCACGGCATGCCGCAGAAATACATCGACAAGGGCGACCCCTACCAGGCGCAGTGCATCGCCACGATCGATGCCTTGCGCCGGCGCATGGGTCTCGACGCCGGAAAGCTGGTGCTCACCTTCCAGTCCCGCTTCGGCTTCGATCCCTGGCTGCAGCCCTACACCGACAAGACCATCGAGCAACTGGCCAAAGACGGCGTGCGCCGCATCGCCGTCGTGACCCCCGGCTTTTCGGCCGATTGCCTCGAAACCCTGGAAGAAATCGCGCAGGAAAACGCCGAGATTTTCAAGCACAATGGCGGCGAGCAGTTTGCCGCGATACCCTGCCTGAACGACAGCGATCCCGGCATGGACGTGATCCGCCAGCTGGTGCTGCGGGAGCTGCAAGGCTGGATCTAGGCTGGACTTGACGGCTGGACTTGACGGCTGGACTTGACGATTAAGTGATGCCGGCCGCTTCGCTAGCCAAACGAGCCACTTGGCCGGCGTTCGGACGGGGTAGCTCTGGCGGCCGCCAAACCCCTCCTTACCTTCATTCAACAAGGCTATACTGAACCGGCGCGGCCGGTATCCAGACCAAACAAGAATGCGTCCGCGAACATTGATTTAGCGGCTTTGGAGGATTCATGAGCGGCTTCGACATTTTCGCCATTGCGCTCGCGCTGCTGGTTATTTTCACGCTGTTTGCCGGCGTCAAGACCGTGCCGCAGGGGTTCGACTGGACCATCGAGCGGTTCGGCAAGTACACCCGCACGCTGTCGCCGGGCTTGAACATCATCGTTCCCTATTTCGACCGCGTCGGCCGCAAGGTGAACGTGATGGAGCAGGTGATCAGCATTCCCGAGCAGGAGGTGATCACCAAGGACAACGCCACCGTCACGGTGGACGGCGTCGCCTTCTACCAGGTGTTCGACGCCGCCAAAGCGAGTTACGAAGTATCCAATCTCGATCAGGCGATCATCGTGCTGACCATGACCAATATCCGTTCGGTGATGGGCGCGATGGATCTCGATCAGGTGCTGTCGCACCGCGACGAGATCAACGAGCGCCTGCTGCGCGTGGTCGATGCCGCGGTTTCGCCGTGGGGATTGAAGGTCAACCGTATCGAGATCAAGGACATCGTGCCGCCCGCCGACCTGGTCGAGGCGATGGGACGCCAGATGAAGGCCGAGCGCGTCAAGCGCGCCGACATCCTGCAGGCCGAAGGCCAGCGCCAGTCGGAAATCCTTCGCGCCGAAGGTGCCAAACAGGGCCAGATCCTGCAGGCCGAAGGCCGCAAGGAGGCCGCGTTCCGCGACGCCGAGGCGCGCGAGCGTTCCGCCGAAGCCGAGGCCAAGGCGACGCAGATGGTCAGTGAAGCCATTTCCAAGGGCGACGTCGCCGCGCTGAACTATTTCATCGCCGACAAATACATCAAGGCGTTCGGGCAGCTGGCGGACTCGCCGAACCAGAAGATCATCATGCTGCCGATCGAGGCGATGAGCATTCTGGGATCGCTGGCCGGCATCGGCGAGATCGCCAAGGCGACCTTCGGCGAGGGGGCTGCTGCCGCCCAGGCCGCGCGCCGCCCGTCGGTGCCGAGCACCGGTCCGACCCCGCCGCCGGTGACGCCGCAACGCTAGAGTTGGTTCGATGACGAGAGCGCCGGATGCGAATTCTTCACCTCTCCCCTTGTGGGAGAGGT
>JAYSPJ010000119.1:0-5611 GCA_043722155.1 Bradyrhizobium sp. | reverse complement strand
ATCGACGGCATGGATGTCATCGCCGTCGAGGCTGCCGCTCGTCGGGCGGTGCACGCGGTGCGAGAGAACCGTAAGCCCTATTTCCTGGAATGCCGGACTTACCGGCTGCGCGCGCATTCGATGTTCGATGCCCAGCTCTATCGCGACAAGGCCGAGGTCGAGGTTTGGCGGCACAAGGAACCGATCGTGCGCTATCAGGGATGGCTCGAGGCCAATCATTTGATTCATCCGGAAGATTTGGCGCGCATGGAGTCCGAAATCGCGGCCGAAATTGCCGAGGCGGTCGCATTCGGCGAGGCTGGAACATGGGAGCCGGTCGAGCAGCTCACCCGCTTCACCTACGCCGAAGAAGCTACGCCAGCCGAACGCTGAGGTGTCATGCCACAAGCGATGATCCAGCCCGGAACGACCGAAATTACCTACCGCGACGCGGTGCGCGAGGCGATCCGGGAGGCAATGCGCCGCGACGACCGCGTGTTTCTGATGGGGGAGGATGTCGGGCGTTATGGCGGCTGCTATGCGGTAAGCAAGGGACTGCTGGCCGAGTTCGGCGCGGAACGGATTCGCGATACGCCCCTGTCGGAATCCGGGTTCACCGGCGCCGGCATCGGCGCGGCGATGGCCGGCATGCGCCCCATCGTTGAGTTGATGACGGTGAATTTCAGTCTGCTCGCGCTCGATCAAATCCTCAATACCGCAGCCACGGTGCGCCACATGTCGGGAAATCAGGTCGGCGTGCCGCTGGTCATTCGCATGGCGACCGGCGCCGGCCGCCAGCTCGCAGCCCAGCATTCGCACAGTCTCGAAGGCTGGTATGCGCACATCCCGGGTATCAAGGTGCTGGCGCCGGCGACGGTGGAGGATGCGCGCGGCATGTTGTGGACGGCGTTGCAGGACCCTGATCCGGTGCTGATCTTCGAAAACATCATGCTCTACAACATGACGGACAGGCTGGGCGCGGACGCCGGTCCGGTCGATATCGCCAGAGCCGCTATTCGCCGTCCCGGACGCGATATTTCGCTCATCACCTACGGCGGTTCGCTGTGGAAGACGCTGGAAGCCGCCACAGTCCTTGCTGGCGAGAATATTGATGCCGAGGTGATTGATTTGCGCAGCCTGAGGCCGCTCGACGACGCGACAATTATGACCTCGGTCGCCAGGACGCGCCGAGTAGTCATCATCGACGAAGGCTGGCGAAGTGGCAGCCTGTCGGCCGAAATTGGCATGCGCATCGTCGAGCAGGTTTTCTGGGAACTGGACGCCCCGATTGGCCGCGTGTGCAGCGCGGAGGTGCCAATTCCGTATCCCCGGCACCTCGAGAGCGCGGCGATCCCGCAGGTCCCCACGATCATCGCGGCCGCCAAGGCCGCCCTTGGGCGAGCATAAGGGGACGCCGTGGCCGAATTCCGCATGCCCTCCCTCGGAGCCGACATGGAAGCGGGCACGCTGGTGGAGTGGCTGGTCAAACCGGGCGATCGGGTCAAACGCGGCGACATCGTTGCCGTGGTCGAGACCCAAAAAGGCGCGATCGAGATCGAAATCTTCGAGGCCGGAAAGATCGAACAGCTTCTCGTCGGTCTCGACACCAAGGTGCCGGTGGGAACACCGCTGGCGCGGTTTCAAACCGAACTCGAAGGACCTGGCCTGGTAGCAGCCGCGCCACCGCCATCCCCCCTCCCGCCCGCAGCCCCGCCTTTGATGCCGGCGCCCGTCGCGCCACCCTCGCCGTCGCCCGTCGCGTCAGCCACCGCGGCGCGCGCGCGGGTATCGCCAGCCGCGCGGCGGCTCGCCGAGGTCCACCGGATCGATCTCTCGACGGTGACCGGAAGCGGCCCGGCCAGGGCGATCGTCTATGCCGACGTCGAGCGCCGTCTCGGCGAGGACGTTGCTCCCTCGGAAAAGAAGCGAGCGCCCGGGCTCGATCTCGACGCGATGCGATCCGCAATCGCCGTCGCCATGGCGCGATCAAAGCGGGAAATCCCCCATTATTATCTCGCGCATCAGCTCGACGTCACGGCCTGCGAACAATGGCTGACCCGCACCAATGCGGCACGGCAGCCCGACGACCGCCTGTTGATCGGCGTGCTCGCCATCAAGGCAATTGCCCTGGCTGCCCGCCGCTTCCCTGCCTTCAACGGATTTTACCGCGATGGCATATTCGAACCGGCGAGCACGGTGCATGTCGGCGTCGCCATCGCCATTCGTGGTGGCGGGTTGGCGGCGCCAGCCCTGCATCAAGCCGAACAAACCTCGGTCGACGAACTGATGGCGCGTATGCGCGACCTCGTTCAACGCACCCGCGCCGGCCGCATTCGCAGCTCGGAGATGTCCGATCCGACGATCACGGTGACGAGTCTGGGAGAACGCGGTGTCGAAACGCTGTATGGCATCATCTATCCGCCGCAGGTGGCGATTGTCGGCATCGGTAAGATCGTGTCCCGGCCATGGGTGGTCGACGGCGCCATCGAACCACGCCCGGTGGTCACCATCACGCTGTCTGCCGACCATCGGGTCAGCGACGGACACGCGGGCGCGCTATTTTTGGCCGAGATCGGCAGGCTGCTGCAGGAGCCAGGAAAGCTATGAATGACATCGAGATTCGCAAGGTGGTGCAGGAAGAGCTCAGCAATATCGCGCCCGAAGTAGATCTGGCGACCATCGACCCTGCCAGTGATTTACGTGAAGCTGTCGATATCGACTCCATGGATTTCCTGAACTTCGTCACCGCCATCCACCATCGCCTTGGCATCGACATACCCGAGCTCGATTATCCGAATCTTGTCACGCTCAACGGGGCGGTCGCCTACATCGCAGCGCATCTCAGGCCGATCAAGACCTGAGGCCCACGGCGTCGGTGCACAACGAACCGTCAAAGCATAGAGGGATTCGCAGCCGATCCACTAACCGGAAAGCGCTTCAAAATTGCCACGACCTCCTCGTCGCTGACTTGCCGGAAGTCCCGATAGAAATACCCGATCGCTCCAAATGATTCCGGCGTCTCCAGGCAAATCAGGGCATCGACTTCCCCGCGCAATCGTTCGATCGTGTCGGGTGGAGCGACGGGAACGGCAAGCACCAGTTCCTTCGGATTCCGGCTACGGACTGCCTTCAGGGCCGCCCGTGTCGTCGCGCCGGTTGCGATGCCGTCGTCGACGACGATCACCACCTGTCCCGCTATCGGTGCCCGGGTACGTTCGCCCAAATAGAGCTTGCGCCGCCGTTCGATCTCCGCCAGTTCCCTTGCACACACCGCGTCGAACTCACCCGCTGTCGTACCAGAAAGCTCAATCACCTCCGGATTGCGAACGACGATCGGCGTGGCGCCGTCCACCACGGCGCCCATCGCGAGTTCCGGCTGGGTCGGCACTCCGATCTTGCGAACAAGGATCAAGTCGAGGGCGGCATCGAGTGCCTCGGCAATCTCTGCCGCGACGGGGACGCCACCGCGGGGCAAGGCGAGAACGACGGCATTCCGGCCCTTATAACTCGAGAGCGCCTTGGCCAACCGGCGGCCGGCATCCGATCTGTCCCTGAATGTCATGATCGACTTGCATCCGATTTCGGAGGTCTGTGATTCTTGCCGACCAGATGGCGCTCAAACCAGTCCGCGGCAAGTTCAATAACGGAGTCCAACGCGCCGGGTTCTGGAAAGAGATGGGTCGCACCCGGAACGATCCGGATCGCCTTTTCGCCTTCGAGACGTTGCAGGGCCCATTGGTTGAGTTCGATAACGCCGAAATCTACACCTCCCACGATCAAGAGGGTCGGCGCCTTCACATGGGCCAGGATGTCGCCCGCAAGATCGGGACGTCCGCCACGCGAAACCACCGCGCCGATGCGGTCGCCGAGCACGCCTGCCGCCACTAGCGCCGCCGCCGCGCCCGTGCTGGCTCCGAAGAATCCGCGCGGCAGAGTGGCCACATCCGGCGCATCCTCGGCCCAGCGCACCGCCTGCGTCAGCCGCCGGGCCAAGAGCTTGATGTCGAACACATTCCTTCGGTCGCCTTCTTCCTCAGGCAGCAGCAGGTCGAACAACAGCGTCGCCATCCCGCGACGATTGAGCGCTTCCGCGACCTGAATGTTGCGCGGGCTGAACCGGCTCGAACCGCTGCCATGCGCGAAAATAATCAGGGCGCGAGCTTGCGCCGGATACATCAGGCTACCCGCCAGGCCAAGCGGCCCAATCTGCACATCCCCGAAGAAGGCAGTCGATTGACCCGTGTTCCCATCATCACGGCTGGACGCCGGGGCTGGATGCATGGCCGGTTCACTCCATTTAGCTTGGAAATGTTATCTGGCGGCCCGGTGCCGATCTTGATCAGGGTCAAACCGGATGAACTAGATCGAGCTAGACATTGAATGATGGAGCCCTTGCAAACACTACCGCAGGCCGGCAGACCTCCTTGTGATCAAGATGCGCCCACGCTCGGCGACAAGATCCGGTTTCTCAGCCGCCCCGCAGCATATTCTAGTACCCCCGAGCAAGTGGTCGCCCGCGAGACTCACATGTCGTGGGTCTTCATGACGGGCGATCGCGTTTACAAGCTCAAAAAACCGGTTCGCTTCGCCTATCTTGATTTTTCAACCCTTGACCGGCGCGAGGCTGCCTGTCGCGCAGAATTCCTGCTCAACCGGCGGCTCGCGCCGGATGTCTATTTGGGCGTCGTGCCCCTGACCATCTCGCCAGCAGGTCTCGCGATCTCCGGCGATGGCCCGGTGGTGGACTGGCTGGTGGTCATGCGCCGGCTCGAAGAGAATGAGACTCTCAAGGCCGCCTTGCGCGGGGGCTGGCTGAAGCCCTTGCAGGTTGATCGACTCGCGGCAACGCTCGGCAAGTTTTACGCGCATGCGCCTCGCGTCCAGCTTGAACCGGAGCAGTATCTTGTCGGATGGCAGAAGGCGGTCTCCGCCAACTGCCGCGTGCTGTTCAACGCCCGTCTCGGCCTTCCTCAGGGCTGCGTGGAACGGATCGCCCGGGTCCAGCACCAATTTTCCATGAAATGCTCTGCCCTGCTGCTCGAAAGGATTCGCGCGCGGCACTATGTCGACGCCCATGGCGACCTGCGCCCCGAACATATCTGGCTCCGCCAACCCGTAACCATCATCGACTGCCTGGAATTCGACCGCAACTTGCGGGCGCTAGATCCCCTCGACGAAATTGCCTTCCTGCACCTGGAATGCGAACGCCTTGGCGGCCTGTGGGCTGGCGAGCGGATCAGGCAGCATTTGGCGCTTGCCCTGGAGGACAACGCAAGCAGCGGGCTCTTTCTGTTCTACCGCAGTCATCGGGCGATGCTGCGTGCACGTTTGTCGATCGCGCATCTGTTCGATGCCAAGCCTCGCACCCCGGAAAAATGGCCCCGCCAAGCCCGCGTCTATCTCGGCCTTGCGGCAGCCGATGCCGCGCGCCTCGAACGTTTTCTCGGTAACCGCCGCAAGGCCCGGCCAGGCCGCTAAGACAGTCTTCAGAATACCAGGAGATCGCTGAGCGGCTTGTCTTCGTGGAGCCGGCGGATTGCCTCTGCCAGTAGCGGCGCGGCCGGCACAATATCGAGCTTGTCGCGCACCGGGCCGGCGGGCAACCGGAAAGGCGGCACGACGTCCGTGGCGA
>JAYSPJ010000118.1:0-4544 GCA_043722155.1 Bradyrhizobium sp. | reverse complement strand
AAGGTGATGGACCCCCGGGTCAAGCCCGGGGGTGACGGTTCGAAAGGCGGCGAAGCAAAACCGCTTCTTCTCGTCGAAAAGCTCGTGAAAGAGTACCCGCGCCAGGGCGCCACGGCGACACTGGCGAAACTGTTCTCGCGCAAGCCGCCGGTCGAGCCCGAACAGTTCCGCGCGGTCGACGGCATCAGCTTTTCCGTCGGCCATGGCGAGAGTGTCTGCCTGGTCGGCGAATCCGGCTGCGGCAAGTCCACGACGTCGATGATGGTGATGCGGCTCTTGGACCAGACCTCGGGCCGCATCCTGTTCGACGGCGACGAGATCGGCGCGATCCCGCCGAATGCCTTTGCGCGGCTGCCGCTGCGCAAGAGCATCCAGATGGTGTTTCAGGATCCGACCGACAGCCTCAATCCGCGCTTTACCGCGGCGCGCGCCATCGTCGATCCGATCATGCAACTCGGCGACATCAGGGGACGCGACGCGCTGCGCGCCCGCTGCGAGGAACTGGCCGACATGGTCGGGCTGCCGGTCAACCTGCTGGATCGCTTCCCGCATCAATTGTCGGGCGGACAGAAGGCCCGCGTCGGCATCGCCCGCGCCATCGCGCTGCACCCAAAACTCGTGATCCTCGACGAGCCGACCGCGGCGCTCGATGTCTCGGTGCAGGCGGTGGTGCTGAACCTGCTGCAGGACCTCAAGCAGTCGATGGGCATGAGCTATCTGTTCGTGTCGCATGATTTGAATGTGGTACGGCTGCTGTGCGATCGCGTCATCGTGATGCGGGCCGGTCGTATCGTCGAGCAGGGTCCGGCGGAAAGCGTCTTGGGCAATCCGCAGGATGCCTATACAAGGGAATTGCTGACGGCGATTCCGCATCCGCCGCTGCCGGTTCACTGACGTCGATTGGGAGAATCATGACCGCCGATCCGCTTGACGATTATATCGACGCTGTCGGCCGGGCGCTGGCGCTGCCGATCGACGATGCCTGGAGACCGGCAGTGAAGGCCAATCTTGAGGTGTCACTGCGGCTGGCGCGGCTTGTCGATGAATTTCCGCTGCCTGACGAAACCGAGCCGGCCAGTGTCTTCGCAGCCTGATACCGCAATGACCGCAACCCCCGACGATCTGTCGGCCTCGGAAATCGCGCAAGCCGTGGCTGGCGGCAGGACGTCCGCAGCCGGCGTGACGGAAGCCGCGCTGGCACGAATCGCCAGGCACGATTCGATCCTGAACTCCTTCACCGACGTCACCGCCGATCGCGCCCGCGCCAAAGCGCGCGCGGTCGATGCCGCCATCGCTGCCGGCAAGAATCCCGGCCCGCTCGCCGGCGTTCCTTTCGCCGTGAAGAATCTGTTCGACGTGCAGGGGCTGCCGACCCGCGCCGGATCGAAGATCAATCGCGATCTGAAGCCATCGCCGCGCGACGCCACCCTGATCGAGCGGATGGAGGCGGCCGGTGCGGTGCTGGTCGGCGCGCTCAATATGGGCGAATACGCCTATGATTTTACGGGCGAGAACGTGCATGACGGGCCGTCGCGCAATCCGCACGACGTCACCCGAATGACCGGCGGTTCCTCGGGTGGCTCCGGCGCCGCGGTCGGCGGCCGGCTGGTGCCGCTGGCGCTGGGATCCGATACCAACGGCTCGATCCGGGTGCCGTCGTCGTTCTGCGGAATTTTTGGCCTGAAACCGACTTACGGCAGGCTGTCGCGCGCGCGCTCGTTTCCGTTCGTGGCGAGTTTCGATCATCTCGGCCCGTTTGCGCGTAATGTCGGCGATCTCGCGCTGGCCTATGACGCGATGCAGGGTTCCGACGCCGACGATGCGGCGTGCAGCACGCGAGCCGTCGAGCCGGTGAGCGGGCTGCTGGCGCAGGACATTGGCGGCCTTCGCATCGCCATCGCCGGCGGCTATTTTCAAAAGAACGTGTTCCCCGAAGCGGTTGAAGCCGTTGCCCATGTCGCAAAGGCACTCGGCGCCACAAGAACGGTCGAGATTCCCGAGGCCGCGCGCGCCCGCGCCGCGGCCTATGTGATCTCCACCACCGAGGGCGCGTCGCTGCATCTCGATCGGCTGCGCCAGCGCCCCAATGATTTCGACCCGGCGGTGCGCGACCGCCTGCTGGCCGGCGCGATGGTGCCGGCGCCGCTGGTCGACCGCGCCCAAAAATTCCGCCGCTGGTATCGCGCGCAAGTGCTGGAAATCTTCAAATCGGTCGACGTGATCGTCGCGCCGGCGACGCCCTGCGTCGCACCGAAACTCGGACAGGTGACCTTCATGCTCGACGGCGTCGAACTGCCGGTGCGCGCCAATATCGGCATCCACACCCAGCCGATTTCCTTCATCGGCCTGCCGGTGGTCGCGGTGCCTGTGCCGCTGCAGCCGATGCCGATCGGCGTGCAGATCATCGCCGCACCATGGCGCGAAGATATTGCGCTGCGGGTTGCCCATGCGCTGGAGCGCATGGGGGTGGCCGCAGCGCCTCGTCCTGGGGAATTTTGAGATGGAAATCGATCTCCCCGACGTACTCGCCGAGGTGACTGCGCAGTTCGCGCGCTACGAAAAGGCGCTGGTCGAAAACGACGTCGCCGTACTCGACGAATTGTTCCGCGCCGATCCGCGCACGCTGCGCTACGGCATCGGCGAAAATCTCTACGGCTATGATGCCATCATGGCGTTCCGCGCCGCGCGCTCGCCGGTCGGGCTGATGCGCAGCACGGCGCAGACCGTGATCACCAGCTACGGCCGCGACGCCGCGGTGGCCTCGACGTTGTTCTATCGCGATGCCTGGGGCGGCGGCCGCGTCGGGCGGCAGATGCAGACCTGGGTGCGGTTTCCCGAGGGCTGGAAGATCGTCGCCGCCCATGTCAGCATCATCGACGAGCCCAAAGACGGATATTCCAAGGATATGGGTCAAAAGACATGAGTCTGGAAGACCCTCCGACCAGCGAACTGCAGCGTCCGCGCCGCGAGGCGGAAGCGGTGGTCCGGCGCGTCGATCGCCCCTCCCGCTTTCCGGACAAGATCACCCGCGCCGAGGAACTGCGGCTGCAGCTCGCCGATGAAATCGTGCGCGGCGCGCTGGCGCCGGGGGCTGCGCTCGACGAGACCGACATCGCGCGGCGCTTCAACGTTTCGCGCACCCCGGTGCGCGAAGCGCTGCGTCAGCTCGCTGCCAGCGGCCTGATCGATGCGCGGGCGCATCGCGGCGCGGTGGTGGCGCGTCCTTCGATCGAGCGGCTGACCGGCATGTTCGAGGCCATGGCGGAGCTCGAAGCCTTGTGCGCCGGCCTTGCCGCCGAGCGAATGTCGGCGATCGGGCGTCACGGGCTGGAGGCGATCCACGAGGAACTGCGGGTGCTGAGCCATGCCGGCAATCCCGACCGCTTCCACGAGGTCAACGAACGCTTTCACAACGCGATCTATGCCGGTTCGCAGAACGGCTACATCGCCGAAATGACGCTGGCGACAAGGGTGCGGGTGCAGCCGTTCCGCCGCGCCCAGTTCCGCAATCTCGGGCGCTTGGCGAAATCCCATGCCGAGCACGACCGCGTCGTGGTCGCGATCATGCGCGGCGACCGCACCGGCGCCGCCGCTGCGATGCGCGCGCATATCGAACTGGTGCGCGGGGAATACGAGATCTACGCGGTGTCGGTATGAGGAGGCGAATGGGGGTGGCGAATAGCGAATGGGGAAGTGTTCTTCGCTGCGCTTCACATCGCCACCTTCTCCGCCATGAACGCGCGCCAGCCGCCGAACGATGAAATATCGCGGGCGGCGCCGACATCGGCGGGCTCGACTAGGAATCCCTTGACGCCGCGACCGTCAGTGAGGCGGACCGTGCCGATCGACAGCGGCGGCGGGATAGCTGCGACGAAGTTTCCGAAACTCGCAGCAGACAAGGCCCACAGTTCGACCGCGATCGGCGTTCCCGTTCCCGCCGCGACCCGCAGCATGCCGGGCTTTGGCGGCGTGGTGCTGAGAGCATAGAGCCTGTAGTCCGGCGTGGTCGCGGCGGCCTCGAGCAGGCGTCCGCCGAGCGCCTTCAATTCGCCGTTCAGCGCCATGCCCGACAGATGCGCGCCGACCACGGCGATGGCGATTTCATCGCCGCTCAGCCGTGCGGGCAACGCCGCGAGCGGCGGCTGCGGCAGGTTTCGCGCGCCCATCGGCAGTTGGGCGTCGGCGTGGAAGACGCGGCCGATCGAGGCGAGCTGCGCATCCTGCCCGGCCGGCGCCAGGAGCGTGATGCCGAACGGAATGTCGTCGGGCCGGATCGCCGCCGGCAGCGCCAGCCCGCAAAGGTCGAGCAAATTGACAAAATTGGTGTAGGTGCCGAGCCTGGAGTTGAGCTCGACCGGGTTGGCCAGTACCTGCGCGGTGGAGTAGGCGGTCGGCGCGGTCGGCAGCACCAGCGCGTCGATGCCGGTAAACGCGCGCTCGGCTGTCTTGCGCAGCGCCTGCAACCGATACAGGGCGGCAAAGGTGTCGGCGGCGGAAGGCCGCGCGCCGGCGATGGTGATTTCGCGCGTCACCGGATGGATCGC
>JAYSPJ010000117.1:0-5912 GCA_043722155.1 Bradyrhizobium sp. | reverse complement strand
CGATCCTGGCACCGCTGCTGGCCGTGCAAAATCCGTTCGACCCGGCGCAGCTTCAGCTGATGAATTCGCGGATTTCGCCGTTGTGGACCGCGGACGGACAAAGCCCGTTCCTGCTCGGCACCGACGAACAGGGCCGCGACGTGTTTTCCGCCATTCTCTACGGCTTGCGGATTTCACTCACGGTCGGCGTTCTCGGCGTGCTGTTCTCCGGCACGCTCGGCATCATCCTTGGGCTGATCGCCGGCTATGTCGGCGGCGCCGTCGATGGCCTGATCATGCGGATCGCCGACGTGCAGCTGACCTTCCCCGCCATCCTGATCGCGCTTCTGATCAACGGCGTGGTCAAGTCGGTGTTCGGCAATAGCCTCGACGCCATGAGCACGCTGGGAGTGCTGGTGTTCGCGATCGGATTGAGTTTCTGGGTGCAATATGCGCGCACCGTGCGCGGCTCGGTCATGGTGGAGAAGAACAAGGATTACGTGGCGGCGGCGCAGCTGATCGGCCTTCCCGCACCGGTGATCATGCTGCGTCACGTGCTGCCCAACGCGACGGGCCCGATCCTGGTGATCGCCACCATCAACCTCGCGCTTGCTGTCATCACCGAGGCGACGCTGTCGTTTCTGGGAGCCGGCATGCCCGACACCATGCCTTCGCTCGGCACCCTGATCCGGATCGGTAACAATTATCTGTTCGCGGGCGAATGGTGGATCGTAGCCTTTCCCGGCCTCGCGCTGGCGTCGCTGATCCTTGCGATCAACCTGCTCGGCGACTGGCTGCGCGACGCGCTCAACCCAAAGCTCCGATGAGAAGCGCCGCAACACCCACGCATCTGACCCAATGACCGAACCCGTTCTCTCCGTGCGTAACCTTCAGGTCGAGTTCGTCACCCGCCGCAGCACCTTGCGCGCCATCGACGGGATATCGTTCGATATCGCCAAGGGCGAAGTGCTGGGCGTGGTCGGCGAATCCGGCGCCGGCAAATCCGTCACCGGCCTCGCGGTGATCGGCCTGATCGATCGGCCCGGCCGCATTGCCGGCGGCGAGATATATCTGTCGGGGATGCGGATCGACGACCTGCCGCCGGAAGAAATGCGCCGGATCCGGGGTAAACGCATCGGCATGATCTTTCAGGACCCGCTCACCAGCCTCAATCCGCTGTACCGGATCGGCGACCAGATCGTCGAGACCATCAGGACCCACCTCGATCTGTCGGAACAGGCGGCGCGCAAGCGCGCCATCGATCTGCTGGCCGAAGTCGGCATTCCCGCCCCGGAAAAACGCATCAACGCCTATCCGCACGAATTCTCCGGCGGCATGCGCCAGCGCGTCGTGATCGCGCTGGCGATCTGCGCCGAGCCGGAACTGATCATCGCCGACGAGCCGACCACCGCGCTCGACGTCTCGGTGCAGGCCCAGATCATCTCGTTGATCAAACGCCTCGGGCGCGATCACGGCACCGCCGTGATGCTGGTAACCCATGACATGGGCGTGATCGCGGAGACCTCCGACCGCGTCGCGGTGATGTATTCCGGCCGCATCGCCGAGATCGGTCCGGTGCTGGACGTGGTGCAGAATCCGCTGCATCCCTATGCCAGGGGCCTGATGGGCGCGATCCCGACACTCGCCAGCGACGCCGATCGACTGGTCCAGATCCCGGGCTCGATGCCGCGGCTGTCGGCGATCCCGCCGGGCTGCCCCTTCAACCCGCGCTGCGCCTTCGCGTTCGATCGCTGCCGGATCGAGCGGCCGGAACCGATCCGGCAAAGCGCCCAGGCCGTGGCCTGCCATCTCTACGACGCCGCAGCGACGGAAACCGCGGCATGACCTCAGCCCCCTTTGTCGACGTCAAGAATCTGCGCTGCGTGTTCGACGTTTCAAAACCCTGGCTCAACCGGGTGATCGAGGGCGGCCATCTCGAATTTCTAAAAGCGGTGGACGGCGTCACCTTCGACATCCGGAAGGGCGAGACCTTTGCCCTGGTCGGCGAATCCGGCTCCGGCAAGACCACCGTCGCCCGCATGGTGGTCGGACTGCTGCCGCCGACCTCGGGCGAAGTCATCATCGACGGCGTGTCGATGAGCGCCGCCAAACAATTGCAGGCGCGCCAGCAATTGCGCCGCCGCATCCAGATGATCTTCCAGGACCCCTACGCCAGCCTCAATCCGCGCTTCCGGGTCGACGCCATCGTCGCCGAACCGATCCGCGCCTTCAACCTGATCGAGGGCGAGCGCAACATCCAGGCGCGGGTCGGCGAACTTTTGTCACTCGTCGGCCTGCACGCCGACGACGGCTGGAAATATCCGCACGAATTCTCCGGCGGGCAGCGGCAACGGATCGCCATTGCCCGCGCGCTGGCGTCGGAAGCCGAGTTCATCGTCTGCGACGAGCCGACCTCCGCGCTCGATGTTTCCGTCCAGGCGCAGATCCTCAACCTGATGCGCGACCTGCAGGACAAGTTCGGCCTCACCTATCTCTTCATCAGCCACAACCTCGCCGTGGTCCGGCACATGGCGAGCCGCATCGGCGTGATGTATCTCGGCCGCATCGTCGAGATCGCCGAAGGACGCGAACTCTTCAGCAACCCGCGAATGCCCTACACCAAGATGCTGTTGGGCGCGGTTCCCGATCTCGCGATGTCCGGCCGGCAGCGGATCCCGGTCCGGGGCGAAATCCCCAACCCGATCGATCCGCCGCCCGGCTGCGCGTTCAATCCGCGCTGCCCCCTGGTGTTCGACCTGTGCCGAAAAGTAGCGCCGCCGCTGATCGATGGCGTCGCCTGCCATGCCGTCAACGATCCGGCGCGCGCCGCCATCGCATCGGCCTGATCCCAGGAGTGGGAGCAGCAACACGTTCCGGGCCGGTTGGCAGGCCGCCCTGACTGTGGTCAAGTGCCCAGCTCCCCGCGACCTCCGCAACGATGGATTCCCATGAGCAACATCAATCCCGATCCCTTCACCACCAGGCCGGAAATCGAAGGCACTTTCGGGGTCGTGACCTCCACCCACTGGATCGCCACCGCCGTCGGGATGGCCACGCTGGAGAAAGGCGGCAATGCCTTCGACGCCGGCGTCGCCACCGCATTCACGCTGCAGGTGGTGGAACCGCATCTGAACGGTCCGGGCGGTGACGTGCCTATCATCGTGCATGACACCAAACGCGGACGCACCGAGGTGATTTGCGGCCAGGGCCCCGCCCCGGCCGGCGCCACCATCGCGCATTACCGCAGCGAAGGCCTCGAGATGGTGCCCGGCACCGGGCTGCTGGCCGCCTGCGTGCCCGGCACCTTCGAATCCTGGATGCTGCTGCTGCGCGACTACGGCACGCTTCGTCTGCGCGACGTGCTGGAGCCCGCCATCGCCTATGCCCGCGACGGCTACCCGCTGGTGGAGCGCGCCGCCGCGACCATCCAGACTGTCGAGAAGATGTTTCGTACGCACTGGAAGACTTCCGCGGCGGTCTATCTGCCCAACAACGAGGTGCCGAAGCCCGGAACGCTGTTCACCAACAAGACATTGTCGGAAACCTACGCCCGCATCCTGCAGGAGGCCGAAAATGCCGGCAGCGACCGCGTCGCGCAGATCGAAGCGGCGCGACGGGCGTGGTCGAAAGGTTTCGTCGCCGAGGCGATCGACAAGTTCTGCCGCACGCAAGACATCATGGACGTCAGCGGCTCACCGCACAAGGGCGTGCTGCGTGCCGACGACATGGCGCGCTGGCAGCCATCGGTCGAGGCGCCGCTGACCTACGACTATGGCCGCTACACCGTCTGCAAACCCGGCGTCTGGAGTCAGGGTCCCGTCATGCTGCAGCAACTCGCCTTGCTGAAAGGCTTCGAACTCGACGGGCTCGATCCCGCAGGTCCCGACTTCATTCACCTGCAGACCGAATGCGCAAAACTCGCTTTCGCCGACCGCGAGAAGTTTTATGGCGATCCGGCTTTTGGCGAAATCCCGATCGCGACGCTGCTGTCGGACGCCTACAATGACGAGCGCCGCAAGCTGATCTCGAGGGATAGGGCCTCGCTGGATTTCCTGCCCGGCTCGGTCGAAGGCTTTGGCGGCGTGGTAAAACTGCGCCGCCAGGACGGTAGCCGCGAGGCGGTCGGCGCCATGGGCGCGGGCGAGCCGACCGTCGGCCGCTTCGGCGAGGTGCGCGGCGACACCGTGCATTTCGACATCATCGACCAGGCCGGCAACATGATCTCCGCGACGCCGTCCGGCGGCTGGCTGCAGTCGTCGCCGGTGATTCCCGAACTCGGCTTCTGCCTCGGCAGCCGCGCCCAGATGTTCTGGCTCGAGGAAAACCACCCCGCCGCATTGGCACCGGGCAAGCGTCCGCGCACCACGCTCTCGCCCACCATGTGCTTGCGCGACGGCGAGCCCTACATGGCCTGGGGTTCGCCCGGCGGCGACCAGCAGGATCAGTGGACCACGCAGTTCTTCCTGCGGCACGTTCACGCCAACATGAACCTGCAGGAAGCGATCGACGCGCCGGCCTGGCATTCGGAGCATTTCCCGATTTCGTTCTGGCCGCGCACCTCACGGCCCGGCGTACTGGTGGTGGAAGACCGCGTGCCGAAGGCGACGGTCGATACGCTGGAAAGCCGCGGCCACATCGTCGAGACCGGCCCCGCCTGGTCGGAGGGCCGCCTCACCGCGGCCTCAAAACTCGGCCGCCGCCGCCGCGCTGCCGCCAATCCAAGGGGCATGCAGGGTTACGCGGCCGGACGGTAGGCTCGGATGGCCTGGTCGATCATCGTCCACGACAATGCTACGGTCGGTTCCGCATCGCGACGCAGGCGAGTCTCTCTTCACCTCTCCCATAGGGAAAGGTCGGATCGGTCATGCGATCCGGATGCACCTTGTTCGCGGCACGCGCGAAAAAAACGTCTAAATCACCGTCTCCCGCATCACCCGCCTGCAATCCATCTCGTATTCGAGATCGATCACCGGCGGCCGGGCAAAATACCAGGTCAGGCCGGACCGCATGACGCCGCGGCGAACCAGCTCGTCCACGATGACCGGATGGAAGTCATGAACGGTATAGGCCTGCACCGCTGACGTGTCCTTCCAGCCGAAGCCGAAGGCGCCGAGGCGGCTTTCCATCGAGTCTACCGTGAACCTCACTTTTTCCTTCAACCCGTCCGGGCTGAGGTCGCGATAGCGCACAGTGCGTTCCGGATAGGTCCCTGGACCGTCGCGCGATTCGGCGCCGCCGGCGATCACGAAGCTCGACGTGGTTGTCTTACTCGGGCGTGTGAAGGAGAAGGCATAGAATGACGGCTCGGCCGGCGGATCGAGCTCCGGACAGACATTGCTGCGCGCCACCGGATTGGTCGTTCCATCGAACAGGCCCCATTCCGCCAGCGTCTTGACGTAATGCTGGTTGAATTTAAAGAAGCCGTCCTCGGTAAATGCCGCCGGCGAGCGCAACTCGCAGGCGCAAAACGACGTCAACGGCCTTCCCGCGGCCTCGATGTATTTCTTGATCAGCGCAAAGCCTTCGGCCAGCGGCGGCATTTTGTCGAACCGGACCCGCTCGACCTCATAGCCGGGGTTGGCCGCGGCGCCGCTCGAATACTGAAACACCGCCGGGATGAACCGGTAATTCCCGGCCGGAAAGTCACTCGTCATGTCTGCCCCCTGGATACCGCTATTCTAATTGCAGGCGAACGCCCTTGCCGCCATTGAGCAGCCGCCTGAGGTGAAATCCGGCCAGCGCATCGTCGGCATGCGACCCGACAAAGGCTGCGAAGGCGGGCATCGCCGCGGCGTCGTCGGCCTTCAGTTTGTCGAAAGCTTCGGAATATTGCTTCGTTTTCGGCGCCTCGAACACCGCAGCCGGCAGCGGCTCATAGGCACGAAGCGGCTCGCCGCGCCCGCGCAGCATGAGATCGCCGACCGGCCGCCCCT
>JAYSPJ010000116.1:0-2969 GCA_043722155.1 Bradyrhizobium sp. | reverse complement strand
TTCGTGCCGCGCATCCGCATGTCAGCGCGGTGTCCGGCGTCTCACTCATCCGCGTCTGGGAGGACGATCGCATTCCGGTCGGTGAGGCCGGACGTCGGGTGGTCACCTATCATCTCGATGACAATGGTCCGCGTGTCGATTCCAATCATGGGTTGGAGGCGGAAAGCGTAGACGGCGACAGGTCGAGTAGCGAGATTCGCGCGTCGCGACCGTGGACCTTGCAACTTCCGTTCAGCCGCCACATCATTCAAGTAATCGGCCAAGACAGCGAACCATCTGCGGTCCAGACCGGCATTGCCCACGACTTCGACATCCTTGACTACACCGACTCTGCGGCAGGCCTGCAGATCGGAGAGACTTTCATCATCGAACCTTAGTCATTCCGGAGGAGGGCGACGCCATGGCCCACGATCGTACGACACTGAAGCGCTACTTCTCCGCCGGAGCACGTCCGACTGCGGATCAGTTCGGTGCGCTCATCGATTCCGCCTTGATCATGGTCGATGAAGGATTCGAGAAGACCGAAGCCGACGGCCTCAGAATCCTTACGAAGGGCAGTGGCAATGCCTTGCTTACCTTCGGCCGCCGCGGCGAGAACCTATCGCAGTGGCGGCTGGATTTTCGCGACAACGGCAGTGACGGGCTTATGCTGCTGCGCTCGCCGAACCAGGCGAACGCAATCGCCACTCCGGCGCTGACGATTCGCCAAGTGAATTCGAGTGAAAATGCCGAAGCTGAGCTTGCCGCCAATGTTGCTATCGGTATTGCCCATGACCCCGATGGCAATCTCATCGGCCCACGCAGCGCGCTCGATGTGCGCGGCGCGGTGCGCGCAGACGGCCGCCTCGGCCGAGAGGTGATCCTCCCTGCCGATGGCAAGCCGCATGCGCTGACATCGAAGGGCCTGCAAGGTTGTGTGGCGTTCGAAGTCATGGCGGGCGTGGGGGTTGAGGGAAGCGGCCGCTTCGCCCTGATGCATGCGATTGCGCTCAACACCTTCAACCCGTCGCCATGGGACAATCTGTTCGGCCTCAAGAAAAGGATACGCTGCAATCACGCCTACTATCGCCGGCGGAGTGACCGCCTGAAGCTGCGCTGGGCCAAATCGGAGGAACCGACGCTCGACAGCCGGCAGCCGAGCGATCCCAACAATTCCTACGGCCGGGACGGCCGCTATGAACTCCAGATCGGCACACGGACCGACTACGAGGATCCCGCCATACAGATCCGGGCGTTCGTTACACAGCTGTGGTACGACGTAAAAATGACAGGTGATCCGACGGTGGATCGAACGTTTCAACGACTTGGCGATCCTCTCGGGCAACCGAACGATCACGTGGTGCCATGATCGGTTCGTCAAAGGATTTGGCCGTCATTGCGCCAGGACTGCCCCGGATCTCTGCAACGGATCGCGGCGATGACACCACGAGTTTTACAAAGCTGCGCGAGACTGCGGTTGAAACTTCCCAGGCAGCGAGCGGCGAGCGGTGGACCGACTACAACACCCACGATCCCGGGGTCACACTGCTTGAGGCAGGTTGCTATGCGTTAACGGAAATCGGGTACCGCTTCGATTTCGCGGTGGCGGATCACCTGTGCGGCGCCGATGGTCCGATCGATGGTCGGCGACAAGGGCTTTTCGCGGCGCCCGACATCTTTCCCTGTGCCGCGACGACTGCCTCGGATATCTGCCGGATCATTCTCGACGCCAATCGCGACATCCTCGACGTGCATCTCCGCCCTGCCTCGGAGGGCCTCCATCGCCTGATCCTGCTCGCCAACATCGAAGGGCAACCAAGCGATTCCGATCGGGAGTTGAAGCGCGCGGCAGCGCAATCCTACCGGGCGCATCGGGGAATTGGCGAGGATATAGAAGATGACATCGGCACCATCCGGATCGTGCGCTGCCAGCTCATCCTCGACGCCCACCTGACAGGCACGCGCGACCCGGCGAAGGTCCTTGCGGAGATTTTCGACGCTTGCGAAACGTTGATCTCGCCGAAACCCCATGTCGATGAACGCGTCCTTCTCAAAGTCGGCGGCGCGTCGCTGGAAAGCCTGTATGCGGGCCCGCTGACCAGGTCCGGCCTATTCGCGCCCACCTTTGGCGTGACGACAAGGCAAAGTATATCGGCCAGCCAGCTTCGCGAAAGTATCCTCGCCGTCAACGGCGTCAGCGACATCGGAAGGCTGGATTTCCAGCTTGACGCGCAGCCGGAGAGAATTGGTACAGTGCAATGGGACGGCCAATTGCTGAGTTGGGATGCCGGCACGGGCGTGCCCAAGCTGTATACGCCGCACTTCAATGAAGCTCGCGCAATCGAGCACATCAGTTTGAGGCACCCGGCGAGTGCTCCGAGTTCGGGATCACGCTCCATCGACCGGCACCCGGCGGTCATGCTGATCGATGCCATGGTCTGCGCTGCGCGCTACGAAGACCTCAGGGCAAAACGCTTGCATGGCGCCTCGCTGGGCTTCGAAGCCAAAGAACCCGGCGCAGAGCTTCCGCGCGGCACACCGATGAGTCCGCCGCCCTATCGTTCGATCGGCAGTCTCCTGCCGCCGACCTACGGCCTGGCCGAGCCGATCAATCCCGACGACCACCGGCCTCCCGGACAGTTTGCAGTCTATCTGGCTTTGTTCGACCAGCTTTTGGCAAACAGCAGCAGCCTTGTCGATCATCTCGGCGATCTGTTCACCAGCCGCGTGCGTAACGACGCGCGCGCCCTCCAGCCGAGCTACTGGCCCGAGGTCTTGTCGAATGGGCATATCCCGGGAATCGAACTTCTCTATGCGCTGGGCGAAGGCACCAAGGACCGCGACGACGGCGCGGCGACCTTGCTCGACAGGGTCCGCGAGGCCGCGTTCGACGGCCGCGACCATATTTATCTCCGCCGCAATCGCATCCTTGATTTCCTGCTGGCGCTGTATGGAGAGCAGGTCGATCAGGGCTTGTTCGGCCCATTCTT
>JAYSPJ010000115.1:0-3837 GCA_043722155.1 Bradyrhizobium sp. | reverse complement strand
GCCTTTGGTCCGCGCAGCGCATTTTCCCAATTGGCCGAGTTCGACCTGCTCCTTGAAGTGTGGCCAACCGCATTCCGCCGACTGGAATATGTGCTCTCCTCGCTCGAGATTCCGATCGGCATGGACGATTGGGACATGCCGCAGATGCCCGTGCCGCGTTGGTTCTGGTTCCGCGGTCTCGGTGCGTTGGGCTCGCGTGCTCAGGATATTGCCAATCGCCAGTTTCAGGGGACCGCGCTTCAACCTGACCTTACCAATTTCAGCTCCGGGCGCACGCCACTATATGTGGCGGCCGGCGACCTCCTCACGCTCTGTGACAGCACAACTCTTGAAGTGCGCGCGTTCGATGCATGCGGCAGCGTGATCGATCCCGACTTTGTCTTCGCAATGTTCGAGCAAATGCGCACCGATTCCGATTTCACCGGCCTGTTCGTCAATGGACAAGCACCGGCCCAGCCAGCAGCGCCCTGGAATGCGCCCGAGCGCCACGTCATCGTAGTGCGTGCGGGTGGCGACAAGCCGTTCGTATCGGCCGCCGATCCGGATTCGGTTGACCCCGGCCTGCCACTACCCGCGCCGCCCGCGCGCGAGCTGGCGATTTCACCTTCTACGCTGGCGCCGTTGTCGATCCCCGATCATGGCGTGATCGTCATCGATTCCGCCAATTCAGCTTACGCCGAGCTGACCGACAAATTCGTTCGGCTCGAGCTGCAAGGCGAACATCAGCGCCTCGCGCTGCGGCCGCACGGTATTCTTGATAACGCGCCCGCCGCCAGTTTCGGAAGACAAACTTTTCTGAGACTGGAAGCGGTCGATTTTGCGCGGTGGTTCCCGGTTTCGATGAACCCGCGAAACCGATCCGCCGGGCTCGATGACCGTTTCCAGCGTTACACCGACGGCAACGAAATCATTCCCCTGATCGATGGCCGCGAAACATTTCGCGAAATCTACCGGACCTGGCGTGCGACGCACGTCGTCGAGACCTACGATTCGCCCGATCACGTGCCCGCGCTCGACCCAGCTTTTGTGCCGGGGTTACCCGATCCGGCCAGACAGGCCCGCGCCAAGATCCTGCTGACCAATGCCTGGATCGAACCAGATGCCACGCTGCTGGGGCGCCGTGCCCTGATCGCCGCGCCGCGGACGCAGCCCGATCCTGTCGGCAGCCTCGCGCAACTGCTGGCGAGTTTCGTGGTCGTCGGCGCGCTGTCGCCGCGCGGCGAGCCCGACTTTCCGAGCACCGGGCCGATATCCGAATACCGTCTCTGGTGGCTCGTCTCGACCACGCCCCTGCCCCCCGGCGCTTATGTTTCGATCCGCCAGCTGACTTATATCGAAAGCGTGCACGGCGACGATCCGCGGCTTCCTGACGTATCGGTTACCAGCGACATTTTCGGATTGACCACCACGCTCTCTCAGGCCGATTCGACCAGTGCCGGCTTTGTCAGCCGGGCTGGCCGGTGCGTGATCCCAATTCTGCTCAAGACAGGCGAGGACCCAAGGGCCCAGTTGCGCGTCGTAACCTTCACGCCCGATCCGTCGGATCCCGATCCGCTCGGCGTCGCGACGTCGGGGAAGGGGAAGAAGCACATCGTCGGATCGGACGAAATCCTCCTGCCGACCCCGGCGAACCCCAGCACCGCGCCGACCTTCTCTGCGCCTGACGGTACATTCGCCGCCGACGAGTTGAGCCTGGCGATCGAGTTCGACGGGGTGCCAGGCCGGGCAATAGTGGTGATCCGCATTGCCGCCAATACGCCGGTCGCGGCAACGCCCGTTCTGGTCGTGGTTGCGCGCACAGGTGAGGTTGCTTCGGGCACGATCTCCTCCACTGGTATCGACGGCGCGGAACTAAGGGTGACAGTTGAGGCGTTCGCGCTACAGGACCTGGTCCTGGTTGGCTTCCCACCTGCGGCGGCGCCTGACCTCAGCGCTTGCAGCGTGTTCTACGTCGTCAAGGTCAAGGAAGACCAGATGCTGTCGGGCACTGCGATGGCCCATCCTACAGAAGTACTTGGCGCGTTGCAGGACGCGATCCGCGCCAATGTTGATACCCGGCTCCTGGTCTGGCATCCGACGGATCGACTGCTAGGGGACGCGGTGTTCGCCACAACTGGCACTGCGGCGGCGCTCAACAGCGAAGTCAACGGTCATCGCGGCCAGGCGATGCTCGACTCGCTCGTGCGGCACGAATTCGGCGTACACCACCAGAAGAGCTCTTTCATCCAGACGGCACGCCCAACATCGGAGGGCTATGGAGCGGTCGCCTTTGTCGGTGGTATCGACCTGCAACGCAATCGCTGGGACACCCCGCGCCACGACGCGATCGAGCCTGACCGCCAGAGCGATCCGTTCCACGACATCCATTGCCGCATTCGTGGACGTGCTGTGTGGGACGTCTATCGCAATCTTTATCAGCGCTGGAATGCCGCTCTGCGTCACCCCGACCTGACTGGGCACGATGTCGGATGGAGCCCGCTGCCCGGAATTTCCGATGTATCCGCATTCGGCAACGATCCAGAGGAGACCGCCGAGCTGACCCTGCAGACCGGCTACTGCACGGCGCAAATCAACCGCACCCTCGCGCCGTTCGTGCCCGAACACAGCGACTTCCTCGACGACGAGCTCGGCGACTTGTCGATCCAGAAATCGTACTGGGCTGCGATCGCCGAAGCGCGCCGCTTCCTTTTCATCCAGGACCAGTATTTCTTCAACATCGACCTTGCGACGCGCATCCACGAAGCGCTCAAGACCCACAGGATCGAGTTCGTGATTCTCGTCCTGCCGCGCAAATTCAGCGATTTCACTATGGGCGACCTGATGACTTACGCCCAGCGCCGGCGAGCCATCTCGATCCTGCTCGGCACTCCAGGCCAGCCAGACGACGTGACCGACCGGGTAATCATCGTCACGCCGAAAAACGATCTCGACCAACCGGTCTATGTGCACTGCAAGGTCATGGTCGCTGACGACCTCTGGCTCTCGATATCGTCGTCGAATATGTCCAGGCGGTCGATGACCTACGATGGCGAGATCGGCGTCATGGCGATCGACCGTCGCGGGGCTCGCGGTGGGCAGCATACGGCGCGGCAGTTCCGGGTTGATCTGCTCGCGCAATTACTAGGCCTGACCCTCGAAGAACAATCGCTAGTCGAGGATCCCTTTGATGCCTTCAACCTTCTGAAGGACTATTTCGCAGGTCGCTGGCCCGGTCGCCATTTCAAGCTGGAACGCAGCGGGTTGGCGGAAATGGACACCGCCTACACCCATTACGGCATCCAGCCGGCGAATGTTGACGGATCGTTCATCGATGCCCTCAACGCAATCGCCGATCCCGACGGCACGCGAAACCAGATGCTTCCCGCCGGGTTAGTCGAGTTCCGGGTAATCCAGGAAGCGCTCGGCGCGGCTACACAGGATCAGCCTTTCGGCGGACTAGGCCGCCTGGAGATCTCGTTCGATGTCGGCGCGCTGGGAGATCCCTCAGAGATTGAGGTGAAACTTGAGATCGTCGATTCCGCGGCCAGTTCGGCTATTCTGCCGTTATCGCTGGGACCCTATTCGGCAGAAGGTACCGTTAATGCCGGCATCGTTCAGGTAGCGACGATCTACAAGATTGTCGCAACTGCCGCCTTCAGCACGACGCCGGATCAGACGATCGGCTCCAAGCAGCAATTATCGCGCCTTCCCGGCGAACCCGGGGCATTTGTAACAAGCGTACACATTGTATTTTGATCGGGCTCTGTCAGAGCAAATGCACCGACTGGTGGCGATGGCGACTGAAAGCTAGGACGGCTTGATGCCCCGCCCCCGCATACCCGCTAGTCCGTTCCGCTA
>JAYSPJ010000114.1:0-4918 GCA_043722155.1 Bradyrhizobium sp. | reverse complement strand
CCGCGCCATAGGCGATCGGAAAATAAAACAGCGTGATGTCCTCGATCGCCGCGCGCTGCGGCGGCGGTGTGGGCTTGATGTTTTCGGCGCGCCACTGTGGCTGATTTGCGAGTTCCGTCACCTCGTGCGCGCCGCGATGGGTGCCGGTCATGGCGAGCGGCGGCAACAATACGGCCACCGCGAGCAGAATCGGGCCGGCCCATCGGAAAAACGGCTTCAGGCGCAGCCAGAAATACAGGCCGATGCAGGCATGGATCCACGCCACCGTCAGCAACACGAACTGCACGCTCATCATGTAGGGGCGGGAGACCCAGTAAGCCAGCAACGGCGCGGCATAGTTCGGGGGATCGCGCCCGAACATCAGGCCGCCCAATCGAACGATCCCGAAATGGCTCGCAATCAGCAACGGAATGCTCAAGCCGAACGCGAGCTGGGTTATCTCGATGGCGGTGTAGCGAAAATGGCGGCGCTGGTAGAGCGCCCACAGCCCGAGCAGGAAATGGATCGTGACGGCCGCATAGAGCGTGAAATTGACGATCGGAATCCGCCACCACCAGGTGTGAAGGCGGAGCCAGGCCTCCATGGTGGCGTAGGAGAAATTGCCCAGCGCATGATTGAAGAAGTGCGAGAAGATGTAGGTAAACATGATGAGGCCGCAGACGAGCCGCATCTGCCGGATGCCGATCCCGCGCAGCCACCGCGTCATGCCCGGCGGCTCGGCTGCGCCCACGTTGCGCACATCGAGGATCACTGGAGCCTCAAGGGACAATTCGCGCACCGTTTGCCGGACTGTGAAAGGAAATGACAGAGAAACGAGACGGTCGTTGTAAATCGACTTGCCCGGGCGGGCGGTCGTCGGGACTAGCCCTCAAGCTATAGTAACGAAGTACCGTTGGCGAGGGGGCCCGCAGCCGTCACGAACGCGAAAAGGCCGGACGCAGGCGTCCGGCCTTTTCCTGAGTCATCCCGCAGTGCGAATGCCATATTTCATCGCCGCACGGGTATGGAGTCTTGCTTCATCGCCTCCGGTGTGAAGGTCTTACTTCGTCACCTGGCCACGGATTTCGCCGCCCGGATTGGCCGCGGTGTGGATGTTGATGTAATATTTGCCGGCCACCAGGTCGGCCGCCTGGGCGTCGGTCAGGGTGGCGCTGCCTTCGACCGGGCTCGAGGTGGCATTGGGAATCGCCACGGCGACCCCGGCGTTCGCGCCGGCTGCGGCGGGACCGTGGAAGTGCGCGGCGGTCGCCGGGCCGGATAGCCCCGAATAGGTCAGCTTCCAGCTCAGCTTCTTGCTGGCGGCGTCGTAGTCGACGTCGGCGGTTCCCTTGCCGGCAGAGGTATTGGCGGGAACCTCGGACTTGCCGTCGAGGGTCGCCTTCATCTTGTCGGCGAACGCGGGTCCGGCAAAGGCGACGGCTGCTCCCAGCGCCAGCGTAGCAAGCATGGTCTTGGTCTTCGACATGGTTCTCTCCCTGTTGACGCGACGTGATGGTTTCAGTTTCGAAACCGCGGGATTGTGGATTTATTCCCGCGGACTTGCTTGAACGCCTTAAATTTTCTGGCAGCTTATGGCTGGAATAGCGGCCATACTAGCCGTCAGGTTCAGGCGATGGATGACGGATCGGTGAATGCTGCGGCGAATTCTCCTTGCTCTCGCTGTTGCCGCAGCCATCGGCTGTGGGATTTTCTGGTGGCTGACGGTCCCCGCGGTCGTGGCCTCGAATTCGCTGCCGGCTTACACGCCTGATACAGCCAACGGCCTCACAACGTTCAATGCCGGCGGATGTTCCTCCTGCCATGCGGTTCCGGGCCAGCCCGATCGCCTGAAACTCGGTGGCGGCCTCGCCATTCCCTCGCCGTTCGGCACGTTCCATTCGCCGAACATCTCACCCGATCCAGCCGATGGCATCGGGCGATGGACCGAGGCCGAATTCGTCGGCGCGGTGGTCAAGGGCACCGCGCCATCGGGCGTGCATTATTTTCCGGCGTTTCCCTATGCGTCCTACCGGCATGCCCGGGTCGAAGACGTCCGCGACCTGTTCGCCTATCTGAAGACGCTGGCGCCGGTGTCCGGCAAGGTGCGCGATCACGATGTGCCGTTTCCGTTCAATGTCAGGCGCAATATCGGAATCTGGAAATTTCTGTTCATCGATGACAAGCCGTGGGTACCGGATGCCGCGCGCTCGGCGCAGTGGAATCGCGGCGCCTATCTCGTGGGCGGCCTCGGTCATTGCGCCGAGTGCCACAGCCCGCGCAATTTTCTCGGCGGCATCGTCGCGGCGCAACGTTTCGCCGGTGGACCGAATCCGGAAGGCGAGGGCTGGGTGCCGAACATCACGCAACAACGGCTTGGCGAATGGAGCGCCAAGGACATCGCCTACTTCCTCGAAACCGGTCAGACCCCCGACGGCGATACCGCCGGCGGATCGATGGTGCGCGTGATCCGCAACACCTCGCAATTGTCGCCTGAGGATCGCGCGGCGATCGCGGAATACATCAAGTCGTTGCCGCCGGTGGAGGGGCCGCCGCGGCCGAAGAAGGCGGTGAAGTCGTAAACTTCTCCCTCGCCCCGCGAGCGGGAGAGGTGAGTGAAACGGCCGCGTCGCTCAGAACGTATCGACCAGGCCTGCCTTGGTGAGCGCCGCCTTGCGCACGGCCATCCACTCCTCGGTGAATTTGGCGGCATCGGCCGACGGGTTGCCCTTCATGAAGTCGTTCCACGCCCCGATCAGGGTCTCCTGCCGCTTGAGCAACCCGTTATTGTGCCTGTCCTGGTCGTCGCTCCAGGCGCCGGCTTCCTTCATCGCCTTGACCGCGCCCTTGTGTGTCGGCACCGCCCAGTTCTTGGCCTGCGCCTTCACCGCAAGGCCGCTGGCGCCGGGCGCGTTGTCCTTGAATCCGTCATAGCCTTCGATCATCGCCTTGGTCAGCATGTAGACCTCGTCTTCGGACTGATCGGCATAGACGCTGTAGATCGGATAGGGATAGGTGCCGACCTCGACCGGCTTTTCCTTGGAGAATTCACCCGCGCCGCAGGTGGCCTTGTGCTCGGTGAAATACGGGCCGACCTTGCGCATGCGCTCCCATCCCGCCTTGTCGGAGAACGGCATGGCGGGCCAGGTGATGCCGCGTGGCGATGTCTGCAACTCCTTGGCGGGGCCGGAGATCGTCGAACCGAATACCGCATCGGTATCGTTGTTGATGATGCCTTTCCACATCGCATTGTTGCCCGCGAATTCGACGATCTTGACGTCCTTCGCCGTCAGATTGGCGAACGCCAGCACGGCAAGCGCATTCTGGTTCAGCGCGGGCGAACCGACCACGAAGCCGATGCGCTTGCCTTTCAGGTCGGCGTAGGTCTTGACGCCGGTGTCGGCGGCGACCGCCAGCGAAAGGCCGTTGCAGTCGATCGAGCTCAGCGTGATCTGGATCGGCTGCGGTCCCCATTCGCGGGTTGCGAATTCGAACACGCCTTCCTGCGCGAAATAGACACCCACGCCCATTGCCGAGATGCTGGCGCGCTTGAGGCGCAGCGGCTGCAGGCGGGCGACGTCGTTGCCGGCGGGCAGGACGCGCGCGTCGGTGCCGTACTTGTCCTTGAACATCTTGCCGACGGCGACGGTGATGTTGAAACCGGAGGTCCCCGTGTCATAGGCCGTCATCGTCACGCTGGGCGGCAATTTCACCTGTGCGACCGCCGTCGATGCCGCGACCGCGGTTCCGGTCAGCGCGATGGCCGCCAGCATCATCTTCGGATTGATCATTCCATTCCTCCAGTTGCGGCTGACGTTGCAGCCTTGAAACGCTTTGTCGCCGATGCTTCCTCTCCCGGAAGGGGACGCCATCTGGAAACAGGCTCGCGTATTGCTCCGATGCTCGCGGATTTCAGGCCTTCGTGCAAGCGGAAGCGAGGCCGCGGCGTCCACCGATCCGCGTACATTCGATGACGGAGCAATGCTGGGACGCTAGTTCGACAGCCAGCGTACCGCGTGGGTTGCAATGGCGACGGTCGCGGTTGCGCCGATCTCGAGCAGCGTGTCGCCGGCGTGAAACGGGCAATCGACCGCGATATCGGCCGCCCCCGCGCGCACGCCGTAGCGCACGCTGGAGCCGAGGAATTCGCGGTACGATACCGTGCCGGTTACCTGCGCCGTGCCGCGCCTGGCGGCTTCACCGGCGGCCATGAAGGCGGCGTCCTGCGGCCGGAACACCATTTTCGAAAGCGGCGGCACGTTCACGTCCGGCGGCACCGGAATTCGCAAGCCGCCCGAGGCCTCGAATACCCGCGCGACACCGTCGCCTGACATGCGGCCCTCGAGAATGTTCGCGGTGCCCAGGAAATTCGCCACGAACAGGTTGGCCGGCTGCTCATAGAGCTGTTTCGGCGTCCCGACCTGCTGAACGACGCCGTCGTTCATGACCGCGATGCGGTCGCAGATCGTGTTGGCCTCTTCCTGGTCGTGAGTGACGAAAATGGTGGTCAGTCCGAGCCGCTGCTGCAGTTCGCGCAGTTCGCGGCGGACCTGCACGCGCAGCTTGGCATCGAGGTTGGACAGCGGCTCGTCGAGCAGCAGCAGCTTTGGTTCGACCGCGATGGTGCGCGCCAGCGCGACGCGCTGCTGCTGCCCGCCGGATAGTTGCGCGGGTCGGCGCTGGCCGAGCCCGGTCAATCCGACCAGTTCGAGGGCAGCGGCGACGCGCGGGCCGATCTGGCTGCGGGGAACGCGCTTTTCCTCCAGGCCGAACGCGACATTGCGCGCCACCGTCATATGCGGCCACAGCGCATAGGACTGGAACACCATGCCGATGTCGCGTTTCCATGGCGGCAGCGCCGAAATATCCTGGCCGCCGAACAGCACGCGGCCGGAATCGGCGCGGTTGAAACCGGCGATCAGCCGCAGCAGCGTGGTCTTGC
>JAYSPJ010000113.1:0-4958 GCA_043722155.1 Bradyrhizobium sp. | reverse complement strand
CCTGCTGGTCGCGCTGACGCGCTGGCCGGCGGTGCATCTGCTTCCGGCCGACTGGTTCTATCTCATCCTGACCGGGCACGGAGCGAACGTGCTGTTGTTCTGGATCATCTTCTTCGAAATCGCCGTGCTCTACTTCGCGTCCGCGATTCTGCTCAATTCGCGGCTGGCGGCGCCGAAGCTGGGCTGGGTCGGCTTCGTGATGATGGTCGTCGGTGCGATCGCGACCAATGTCGCGGTGCTGCAGGGCGATTCCAGCGTGATGTTCACCTCGTATCCGCCGATGAAGGCCCAGCCGCACTTCTATCTCGGCCTGATCCTGTTCGCGGTCGGCGCCTTGATCGGCTGCGCGCTCTTCTTCGCGACGCTGGTGATAGCGAAAGATGAAAAGACCTACGAAGGGTCGATTCCGCTGGTGACCTTCGGCGCGCTCACCGCTGCCATCATCGCGGTGTTCACGATCGCATCGGGCGCGATCATCCTGGTTCCGACCTGGCTGTGGTCACTCGGCCTGATCAACGACATCGACCCCCTGATGTACAAGGTGGTGTGGTGGGCGATGGGTCATTCCTCGCAGCAGATCAACGTCTCGGCGCATGTTTCGCTTTGGTACCTGACCGCGGCACTCCTGGTCGGCGCCAAGCCCCTGAACGAGAAGGTCAGCCGTACCGCCTTCTTCATGTACATCCTGTTTCTGCAACTCGCCTCGGCGCACCATCTGTTGGCCGATCCGGGGCTGGATGCGAGCTGGAAGATCGTCAATACCAGCTACATGATGTATCTGGCGGTGCTCGGCTCGATGGTTCACGGCCTGACCGTGCCCGGAGCGATCGAAGCGGCGCAACGCAGGAACGGTTACAATCGCGGCGTGTTCGAATGGCTGCGCAAGGCGCCATGGGGTCATCCGGCCTTCGCCGGGATGTTCCTGTCGCTGGTGTTCTTCGGCTTCATCGGCGGCATCTCCGGCGTCGTGCTCGGCACCGAACAGCTCAACGTGCTGATGCACAATACGATCTACGTGCCGGGCCACTTCCACGGCACCGTGGTCGCCGGAACGACGCTCGCCTTCATGGGAGCGACCTACCTCGTGCTTCCTCTGGTGTTCGAGCGCGAAATCGTCTGGCCCAAGCTCGCCAAGATGCAGCCCTATTTGTTCGGGATCGGCGCCGCCGGCATCTCGCTGTTCATGATGGGGGCAGGCACGCTCGGCGTCGCGCGCCGACATTGGGACATGACCTTTACCGACGCCAACTTGGGATTCGCCCATTCCGCGGGCGCATTCCTGATGATGGGTCTCAACGGCATCTTCGCGATCATCGCGGCGATCGGCGGCATCATCTTCATACTGGTTGTCGTGGGTACGGTATTCTTCGGTGAGAAAATCAAGAGCGGTCACAAACTGACTTTCCCGCTGCACGCTGGCGGTGGAGCGGTCGCTTCGCACTATGGCAACGAGAAGACTCCGAAACTTCCGGGTACGATCATTCTGGTCGCGATCTTCTTCACCTGCTTCGTCCTCTACTACTTCATCAACTGGAAATATCTGTCGGAACTCTGGCTGTTCCGTTGATTGCCGAAGTCCATTACGGAGGAAACCCCCATGCGCGCCGCAGTCGGACTGACGATTTCGCTCCTGAAGCTCAGGATCGGCGTCGCGATTGCGGCGAGCGCGCTGGCCGGCATTGCGGTCGCGAGCGGACCGGGGCTCGCATGGTGGCAGATCGCAGGCCTCGCTTTGGCGATCCTGGGCGCCTCGGGTGCCGCAGGCGCCTTCAACCATTACTATGAGCGTGACGTCGACCAACTGATGCGGCGCACCCGCGCCCGCCCGTTTGCGAGCGGAACGTTCAAGCCGAGCCCGTGGTGGCTGGTTGGCTTTCTCGGGCTGCTCGCGGCGTCGCTCGGGCTGGCGTCGGTCACCGCGGGCAACGTGGCGGCCGCCTATGTCTTTCTCGGCGCCTTCACCTACGGCATCGTCTACACGGTTTGGCTGAAGCGCCGCAGCACCTGGAACATCGTGGTCGGCGGCCTGGCGGGAAGTTTCGCGGTGCTTGCCGGCGCTGCGGCGGTCGACCCTTCGCCGCAGGTGATTCCGACCGTGCTGGCGGTCGCGCTGTTCCTGTGGACGCCGCCGCACTTCTGGAGCCTCGCGGCGGCCAAGGGGCAGGACTACGCCAAGGCCGGCATCCCGATGTTGCCCGTGGTGGTCCCCACCTACGCCTGGACCTTGGCGATCCTCGTCCACGCGGTGGCGCTCGCCGTGGTCTCGCTGGTGCCGCTCTGGTTCGGCGAGGGGCTGCTCTATGGGCTCGGCGCCGGAACCGGCGGCGGCTATTTCGTCTGGAAGAGCGTGCAACTGTATCGCGAGCCCTCCAAGGAAAATGCGATGGCGAATTTTTTCGCCTCGCTGATGCAGTTGGCGCTTCTGATCGCCGGCGCGCTGCTCTCCAGTGCCGTCAGGCATTGGTTATGATCAGGGGTCGCGCGGCGGCATGCGCGGCGACGGTGCTCGCTCTGATGGCCGTCGCGCTACCTTCCGCAGCCCCGGCGTCGCCGCAGCTCGATCCCGCCGCCACGTTCGCGAAGGGAACGCAGGCGCTGGGACGGACCATCGGCAACTACACCCTGGTCGACATGAACGGATCGTCATTGGCGCTGCGCGACTACCGCGGCAAGCCGCTGGTGGTCAGCCTGGTCTTTACCGCCTGCAGTTCGGTTTGTCCGCCGACCACCCAGCATGTCATCGACGCCGTGAACGAGGCGGGACGAATGATCGGGCTGGACCGCTTCAACGTGCTCACGATCGGGTTCGACGCGCGCAACGATACGCCGGCGCGGCTGACCCAGTTCGCGTCGACCCAGGGCATCAAATCGCCGAACTGGCGGGTGGCCAGCGCCGATGCCGCGACCATCGAGGCGCTGCTCGGCGACATTGGCTTCAGCTACCGCGCGGTGGCCGGTGGCTTCGATCACCCGACGCAAACCACGATCGTCGATGGTGAGGGCAGGGTGTACCGCCACGTCTATGGCGAGAATTTTCCGCTGCAGATGTTCATGGAGCCGCTCAAGGACGTCGTCTATGGCACCACGACATCGTTTTCGTTCAGCGGGATCGTGGATCGCATCAAGTTCATCTGCACCGCCTATGATCCCGGCGCCGGCCGCTACCGTATCGACTACGGGCTGGTGTTCGGCAGCGTGATCGCGGCGTTCTCCCTCCTCGCCATGGGCGGCCTCATCCTGCGCGAATGGATTCGCTCGGCACACGCATGACCGGCCGGCGCAGCATGAAACGGAGAACAATGTGATCGGCGCCATCCGCAGCGCGCTCCGGGCAGGATTTTCGCTGATCGAGCGGCCGTTCGAACGCCTGTTCACGCCGCAGCTCAATCCGCTCGCACAGCTCGGCGCGCTCGGATTCTTCTTCTTCTGGATCGTGGCGGTGAGCGGAATCTACCTGTTCATCTTCTTCGACACCGGCATCGAGCGGGCCTACCAATCGGTCGAACACCTGACCCACGATTACTGGTTTCATGCCGGCGTGATGCGCAGCTTTCATCGCTATGCCTCGGACCTGATGGTCGTGATGGTAGTGGTTCATGTGCTGCGTGAATTCTCCCTGGATCATTACCGCGGAGTTCGATGGTTCTCCTGGTTCACCGGCCTGCCGATCATCTGGCTGCTCTATGCCTCCGGTATTACCGGCTACTGGCTGGTCTGGGACAAGCTTGCCCAGTATGTAGCGATCGTCTCGTCCGAGCTTTTGGACTGGCTGCCGATCTTCGGCGAGCCGATCGCGCGCAATTTCGTATCCACCGGTACGCTCACCAGCCGCTTTTTCTCGCTGATGGTGTTCATGCATGTGGCGGTGCCGCTGTTCCTGCTGTTCATCATGTGGATCCATATCCTCCACATCTCCCGGCCGAAAATGAACCCGCCGCGTACGCTCGCGCTATTGTCGCTGGCGGCATTGCTCGCGGTATCGATCTGGAAGCCCGCGCTGTCGCAGGGCCCTGCCGATCTGGCGAAGGTGCCGGCTGAAGTCGGTCTCGACTGGCTCTATCTGCCGCTCTATCCGCTGACCGATATCTGGGGCAACGGCGCGGTCTGGGCGTTTCTCGGCGCCTTTTCGGTGATGATCGGGCTGATGCCCTGGCTGCCGCCGCTGCGGCGGGCGAAGGCTGCACAGATCGATCTGGCGCATTGTAACGGCTGCGCGCGATGTGCCGAGGATTGCCCTTACGAAGCCATTCGCATGGTGCGTCGCACCGATGATCTGCCGTTTCCGACCCAGGCGGAGGTCAATCCCTCGCTGTGCGTGTCCTGTGGCATCTGCGTCGGCGCTTGCCCTTCCTCGACGCCGTTCCGCCGCTCCGTGGATCTCAAGACCGGTATCGATCTGCCCGACTACTCGCTGAAGGAACTGCGCGAGCGAGTCCTCGCCGCCGCCGCTACACTGGCGAAGCCGGGCCGCGTGCTGGTGCTCGCCTGCGAGCACGGCGCCGCCGCCGGGCGTCTCGATGGAACGGTCGTGATGCCCTGTGTGGCGATGATGCCGCCGTCGCTGATCGACTTCGTGCTCAGCCGTGACCTCGCCGACGGCGTGGTGGTCGCGGGCTGCGCGGAAAGCGCCTGCTACAACCGCCTTGGGATCCAATGGACGGAGCAGCGCATTGCAGGGCAGCGCGATCCCTATTTGCGCGCGCGGGTTCCGCGCGACCGGATCGCCACGATATGGGCCTCCGCGCTCGAGGTGACGAAAGCCCAGTCCGCCATTGCGGCATTCGCGGCCGGCATTGCTGGCCTGCCGCCGCGGCGTCTGCGTTCTCCGCTGGCCGTCAGCCTCGCATCGCGGCCCGGCAAGAATCGTGAACCCGCCGAGCTGAAGGGGGATTCATGAAACGGGCGCTGCGACTGGCAGGCCAGTTCGTGGTCATTGCCGCGCTGTTCGCCGGCGTGGC
>JAYSPJ010000112.1:0-2694 GCA_043722155.1 Bradyrhizobium sp. | reverse complement strand
CGTGATCTGGTGCGGGTGCACATCAAACAGCTTGGCGAGTTCCGCCAGCGTCTTCTCGCCCTTGTGTAGCGCGACAATCTGGAAGAGAGAGCCCTCCGTGCCAATGATGATGAGACATTTACCCCCCCGGGAATTTAGACTTGAGGGCGCGGAAGGATCATCTCAGTCATGCCCATGCTCCCGCGACAGATCGATGCAGTGGCCGGTGCCGGCACGAACGGAGGCCGTAGGCCGACGGTAGTGCCGACGCCGGCCGCTGCATCGATCTGTCTCGGGAGCATGGGCATGACTCAGATGATCCTTCCGCGCCCTCAAGTCTAAATTCCCGGGGGGTAAATGTCTCATCATCATTGGCACGGAGGGATTTGTGATCGCAACGAAGGGATGATGTTCGGAGTGATTGTCGCTGGCAAGGGCTATTTTGGAGGTTGGTTGTCGCGGAGCGACATACTGGCGTCGCTTTTGATTGTCGCGTGGTTGGATGGCCGTCCTGCTCCCCTTTGTTTGCGGTCGAGTGCGGCGCGCCTTCGGTAGCTGTCGACGTTGATTTCGAAGATTGTCGCGTGATGAACGAGGCGGTCGACTGCGGCGAGGGTCATGGCGGGGTCTGGGAATATGCGGCCCCACTCGCCGAAGCCCATGTTGGCGGTGATCAGGGTGGACCGGCGTTCGTAGCGGGCGCTGATGAGCTCGAAGAGGACGGAGGTTTCGGCCTGATCCTTGGTGACGTAGGCGAGATCGTCGAGGATCAGGAGATGGAAGCGATCGAGCCGGTTGATGGCGGCCTCCAACGCCAACTCGCGCCGCGCCAGTTGGAGCTTCTGCACGAGGTCGGAGGTGCGGGCGAACAGCACGCGCCAGCCATTTTCGACCAGCGCGAGGCCGATGGCGGAGGCGAGATGGGTTTTGCCGCCGCCGGGTCCGCCGAGCAGGATCAGGTTGGCGCCTTTCTCAATCCAGGTGTCGCCGGCGCAGATCGCCATCACGTGAGCGCGCGAGATCGTCGGCACCACCTCGAACTCGAAGCTGTCGAGGGTTTTGCCGGGCAGCAGGCGGGCTTCGAGGAGATGTCGCTCGATGCGGCGGCGGTCGCGTTCGGCGATCTCGTGCTCGGCCAGAGCGGCGAGGAAGCGGGCTGCCGGCCATGCCTCGCGGTCGGCGCGCTCGGCGAAGGCGGCCCAGCCTTGCTTGATGGCGGGCAGCCGCAGATCGTTGAGGATGAGGCTGAGACGGGCAGCGTCGAAGCTCTGGCTCATGCCGCCTCTCCGGTTTGCCAGAAGCTGCTGTCGAGCAGTTCCTCGTAGGCAAGCAACGGGATGAGCGGGACGACGATGTTGGGCAGGGAGGCGGCATCGGGGGCGAAGCGTTCGCGCAAGGCGGCCAAATCTGGCAGCCGCAAGGCTGCGAGGTCGAGGGCTAGGATGGCGGCCAGGTCGGCCTCGCATCCGCGGTCATGGGCGAGGGCGAGAAGGTTGACCATCAGCTTGCAGGCGGATTTTTCTGGCAGGCTTTCGAGCAGCCGGTCGAAGGTTTTGCGGTAGGCGTCACGTGGGAATAGCTGGTCGCGGTAGACCAGGTTGAGCAATGCCATGGGCTTGCGCCGCAGGGCATGGATGACATGGTGATAGTCGACGACGTGGCCGCGCTTGCCATCGACGTCCGCGCGCCCTCGTTGCAGCGTGGTCAGTTGGGTGGCGCCGATGAACAGATGAAGGCGGTCATCGTAGATCCGCACCCGCAGCCGGTGGCCGATCAGCCGGGACGGCACAGTGTAGAACACCTTCTTCAGGGTGAAGCCGCCCGAGGAGGTGACGGTGACGATGGTCTCCTCGTAGTCGCAGGTCCGCAGTCCCGGCAGCCTCTGCAAGGAAAGGCGCTCGGCGTCGATGCGTTTGGCCAGGTGGGCGTTCTTGCGGCTGACAATCTCGTCGATGAAGCGGCGAGAGGCGGGCAGATCGTCGAAGTCGCCGGTGCCACGCATCAGCAGCGCGTCGCGGACAGCCTTCTTGAGATGACCGTGCGGACCTTCGATGGCGCCGTTCTCGTGCGCGATGCCCCGATTGTTACGCGTCGGCTCCATGCCGTAATGGGCACACAGCGCATCGTAGCGCCGGGTCAGGTCGGCTCGCGCATCCTGGTCGAGGTTGCGGAACGCGGCCGACAGGCTGTCGCTGCGATGTTCGTGCGGCGCGCCACCCAACGCCCACAGCGCATTCTGCAGTCCCTCGGCGAGCGCCACATAGCTTTCGCCGCCGAGGATGACGTGGGCATGCTCGAAGCCCGAGCAGGCGAGCCTGAAGTGGTAGAGCCGATGATCGAGCACGATGCCGGCGATGGTGACGCCGAGCTCGGCCATGTCGGTAAAATCCGACAGCCCCGTGCGGCCCGGCTCATGGACCTGGCGGAAGATCACCTCCTGGTCGGCGCCATGCAGGGCGCGCCACGAACGGATGCGGCGTTCCAGCGTGCGCCGGACACCCACCGGCAGGTCGGGGTGCCGACGCTGCATCTCTTCAAAGATGGCGACCGCGCGCAGTTCGGGTGCTGCCTTCAGCATCGGCACGACCTCGGCATCAAAGAACGCGACCAGCGGGTCGGGGCGACGGCGTTCGCGTATCTTCGCCGCAGCCGATGCCATCCGGCGCCCTTGCTCGAGGCGATAGGCGGTCGCCGTGCTGAAGGATGCCTTGGCCG
>JAYSPJ010000111.1:0-11576 GCA_043722155.1 Bradyrhizobium sp. | reverse complement strand
GGGGCAAGGAACGATTCCAAGCGAATCCGACCGTTGATGGCGCGTCTGACAAAAATACTGACGCGCTTTGATAGTGATGACCGTTCAGGGTCAATCGCGTCGTTCTGACCGTGGTCTGATCACTTCCGTTCTTCCCCGACAAGCAGACATCCTCAAGGCCCTGGGGCATGTCCCAAAGGTGCATGCCGGCAACAGACATGCGCGGCTTCTCGGAGCTATTCGTCCAATCGGCCGAGCGCAAAACGCATCATCTTCGACATGAATTGGCTTAGGCGAGTTGCTATGTTGCGCTATGATTTGTGGTGGTTCGATTCCCTTTGTGGGCTACTTTTGCTGCGGGTATTTTTGCGGGTATTTCTCAAAACCGAACTGAAGAAAACATCTTAATTTCAAATAGTTATTGGCTTAGTTCGATACCGGCCAGGGGCACCAAGGATTATATTCCTATCGCATTATTGACTAAGTGCCCTCTGAAAACCTAGAGCGTGATACGACCGGGAACACGGCAGCGCCGGCGATCGGGTGCAGAAAGCATCGCGTGTCATGAAAGGCCTGCCCTTCTGAGGCCGTCCACGTAGACCTCGATCTGCTCCGTACGCTTGAGGTAAAATAGGTGCTCTCGGGCGAATGCGAGTGAGAATTCCGGCTTGATCTTCATAAGATCCGTCACCGCAATCCGCGCTTGGTTCTCGTCGCCTAGATGGCCCAGCGCCGCCGCAAGGTGTGCACGGGCCCAGTATTGCGCATTCGGTATCTGGACCGATTTGCGTGCCCAAGAAGCGGCTTCCGCGAACTCTCCGCGAAATATATGGGCGAGCGATCGATAGGAATAGAACGCCCAGCGAAATGGATCGTGGGGGCTGAGCCTTATGGCAATCTCAAACTGCTCGATTGCTTCGTCAAGCCGCCCTTCGTAGGCGTAGGAATCCCCAAGTCCGCAATATGTAACGGCCAAAGACGGATTGAGCTCCACTGCGTGCTGAAGCGCGTCGATCGCCCGGTCATACTCGCGCCTTGCCAGGTGAACGCGGCCTAAAGTAAAGAATCCATTCGCATCCTGATCATCCAGCTCGATGGCCCGTTGCGCCGCGTTCAAGGCATCGTCCATCCGCGCATCGTCCGGCGCGGCGTCGAAATATACCATGCTGAGAACGATTGCGTATGCCAGTCTCGAATGGGCGCCGCCATAACCGGAATCCAACTCGATGGCCTTGCGAAGCAACTCCTGGCACTGCAGGTTTCCCTCCCGCGTGAATTTGTAGAATTCAGCAATGCCAAGCTGATAAAAATCCCAAGCGCCACGATTCTTGCGAGGCCGTCTCTCGGCCTTTTTCTGCTCGCTCAGACCCAGCTCTGCTTCGATGCGGCACGCTACAATCTCGGAAATCTCGTCCTGAAGCTCAAAAATGTCTACCATGTCGCGATCAAGTCTTTCTGACCAGATGCTCTGCTCCGTCTCGGCATCGACAACCTGAACGGTGATGCGGAACCGAGACCCGGCTTTACGTATACTTCCGGTCACCACATACGTAGCGTTGAGCTTTTCCCCGATGACCCGGATGCCGTCCTTCGATCCACGAAAAGCAAACGCTGGATTGCGAGCGATTACGGTCAACCACCGGTTCTTGGCCAGGGCCGTGGTTATGTCTTCGGTAATTCCATCGGCGAGGTAATCTTCGGTAGGGTCCTGGTTCAAGTTTGCGAATGGCAGCACTGCAACCGACGGCTTAAGCGCCACCGGGGACGATTCGCTCTCCACTCGCTCGTCGGCGCTTTCATCGACCGTATCAGAACCGACGTTCTCGATCGCCGCGACAAAGCGGAAACCACGACCATGCAAGGTCGCTATCGTGTGTTGCGAAACACCATCGTCGCCGACAGCCCGGCGCGCCGCCTTGATCTGGCTGCTGAGCGCTGAGTCCGAAACGATCCGTTTACCCCAGATCGCAGCGAATATCTCTTCTCTTGTGACCGTTCGATTAGCGTTGCGTGCGAGAAAGACAAGGAGGTCGAATACCTGGGGTTCAACCGCAATCCGTTCACCCGCTTCCCGGAGCTCGAAGTGGGCGGTGTCGAGTTCGAAATTGCTGAAGCGAATCACATGCGCAGGGACGGCGTCCGCTCCAAAGTCGACGCGATATGCCTGGATAGGCCGGCTGATATTTTTCACCGTCTGCTCGCCCAGGGATATGAACCGCACCGGAACATTGGCACCGATATGGTCATGGACCTGCTTCGAGAGCACGATGCCGCCGGGCTGTGAGATGCTTTCAAGACGAGACGCTACATTGACACCATCGCCGTAGATGTCGTCTCCCTCCACGATTACGTCACCGAGGTGAAGACCGATCCGAAATTGTAATCGCTGCATCCCGTCCGCGATATCGTGGCGTGACGCTAATTGCCGTTGGATCTCCACCGCACACTGAAGTGCCCCGACCACGCTCGGGAACTCGGCAAGCGCGCCGTCTCCCATCAGTTTGACGGTGCGCCCTGAGTGGCGGGCAATGGAAGGGTCGATGATGTTCAGGCGCGCATCCTTGAGACGATCAAACGTACCCTGCTCGTCGATTTCCATTAGACGGCTGTAGCCGACAACATCCATCGCAATAATGGTCGTCAGTTTGCGTTCCATGGCTTCGCTCGCATCCCTAGTAGCTACGCCGAAACTGCTTCCTCTGCCTCAATTACCGCTCTCAAACTAGCCAGCATTACCGCGCGACTGTGGTGCACCTGTGACCCTGTGACTGGCGGTCTTACGATCCAACTCAATCTTCAGCGTATCCATCGAACAGAGCCGTTGACAAGTATCGCTCGGCAAAACTCGGCAGGAGGGTGACAACCGTGCGCCCCTTCATCTCGTCGCGTTTTGCGACGCGCATGGCGCAGGCTAGTGCGGCTCCTGATGATATGCCAGCAGGTATGCCCTCAAGCGCGGCCAGCCTGCGGGACGTCTGTATGGCTTCGTCGTTGCTCACGAGGAGAACTTCATCAATGAGGCTGATATCGAGAACATCCGGCACGAACCCCGCTCCGATGCCCTGGATCAGGTGTGGCGAATGTGTTCCACCGGACAACACCGGGCTATTCTCCGGCTCGACTGCGATGATGCGTATGGCGGGATTGCGAGCTTTCAGCACCTCTCCGACGCCCGTGAGCGTGCCGCCCGTACCAACGCCAAGAACAATGGCATCGACGACGCCGTTAGTGTCGCGCCAAATCTCCTCGGCCGTGGTTCTGCGGTGTATCTCTGGATTCGCCGGATGGCCGAACTGCCAGGGCATGACGGCCTTTTCGGTTGCGGCGATGATCTCCTTGGCCTTCTCGATGGCGCCGCCGATGCCCTTCTGACGGGGAGTGAGCACGAGCTCGGCGCCAAGGAATCGCATCAACTTGCGGCGTTCGATCGAGAAGCTGTCGGGCATGGTCAGAATGCACCGGTAGCCCTTGGCGGCGCAGGCGAAAGCAAGCCCGATCCCGGTGTTGCCGGACGTCGGCTCCACGATCACGCTTCCCGGGCCGATGATGCCGTCGGCTTCCATGGCCTCCAGCATCGATACGGCGATGCGGTCCTTGACGCTGGCGAGCGGATTGAAGAACTCGAGCTTGGCCAGCACTTCGGCCTGGCATCCCGCGTCCCGTGCGAGCCTTCCGATGCGGACCATTGGAGTGTTGCCGATCGTCTCCAGAATGCTTCCGTAAACCCGGCCACGCCCAGGCTTGTCCAGCACTACACGTGGAATCTGCTGTTTGATCATGAACGTCTTCCTTGCTATTGAGGATTGATTGCGCTGATGACCCAGGAAGAGCTGTCCATGACCACCCCGTCGGCAGCCTTTTTCTGACCGTTGATTGCCGCGGCCAGCGCGGACTCGATCTCGGTCCGTTTTGATTCCGCCAAGGCGCCAGCTTCTCTGAAGACTTCGCCGGCTGGACCGATTGCCAACTGGAAGGCGATGGCGTCGTCGACATCCTTTCCAACCATGACAGGAGCATCGACCCTGCGGAATTCGACCCGATCATAGCCGGCGGAGGTCATCATCGCCCTGACCACCGCCTCGTTCGCCATCGAGAAGGGACCCGGACCACAGGTCAGGGCATCTGTGCCTGGTGACGGCAGGTACTGAAGAACGACATCCTTTGCCATCGACAGCCAGGGATTATCAGTCCGATCGCGCCAGACGATATGCACCATCCGTCCGCCTGGCCGTAGTGCCTTGCGCATATTGCGCATACCGGCAACCGGATTGGCGAAAAACATCGTGCCGAAGCGGGCGAAGACGAAATCGAACTGATTGGTGGGAAGTGCAGTTTCTGCGTCTGCCCTCACGAAACAAACATTGGTGAGGCCTCTGGTCCTGACTTCCGCCCGGGCATGGTCCAGAAAGGCCTCGCAGCAATCCACCCCGACAACCCGGCCGGTCGGTCCTACCAGCTCGGCCAGCCGGATTGCAGTGTCGCCAAACCCGCAACCCACGTCCAGGACGTGGTCGCCCGGACGTACCGGTAGCGTGGGAAACACCGCCTCGCTGTGACGTGACAGACCCCCGACCAGTATGTGTTTGAATCGGATGAATTTCGCGGCCAAGACTTCGTTCCAAAATCGAACGAACTGACTGTCTTCCGTCGTTGGCGTGATGTTCAGTGCTGTGTTGCTCATGGGGGCCGCCTCTCTTGTTCCTTGTCTCGAATTGAGAATGGCCAAAAGGTAGTCTGCCCGCGCCTTGTTTGCTTGGCGGCCGCCTGAGGGATGTCTGGCCTTTTCGTGAAGAACGGCCGGAGAATTCGCCTTGGCTCACCTGAGGCCGGAGTCAGATCCAATTGCGCGAGCGCGAGACATCAGGCGGCTTGCCAAACAATCTCCGCGAGAGTTTTTGCCACTTTGTGTGAGACCCGGCGCCATCCTCATCCGGCTTGGGCGAGCCGTCATGTTGAGCTATGAGTCGCAGGGTTCGATCTACGAGCCCAACCGAAATGTTTCTTGAGTAACCCGTCGAGGATTACCGATAGGATTAGAACCGAACCAGCCCCAACTTGGGACCAAAAATCGTGTGAGTAAGCGTGTGAGTACATGTTCGGGGGCTTCCGGAAAGCCTTATTTTACGGCCTTTCCCGCACCTGTTCGATTCCGGCCAGGGCACCAAGGATTTTCTCTCCGAAAGATCCCGTATCTGACGCGCAGACCTTTCTGCCGCATGCAGACTCGCTCGCGGTCAGTTCGGATTAACGCCCGCCGCCTGGCGGGTTGCGCTCGATCAGCGGCGCCGGCGACGCGTTGATGAAATCCGCGTCGTGATGGCGAAGGCCGTGGACGAATGCGTACAGCGCCTCATGGCGTTTGCAGGGATCTGGATGCACGGCCCCCTTCGAGAACGCCGGCGATCCATGCCGGCAACCCCTCTTAGTCGCAGGACGACTTTCCGCAAGCACAGGTTGCCTGCCGCGGGATCCGTGGTAGGCTCGCAAACATTGCGGGAAAATCTCTTTTTGCGAGAAGCGCCATGGCTACGACGACCAATGAATATTTCAAGAAGGAGGATGCTCAGACACTGATCGACGAAGAGAAAGCCTTCATCGCCGCCCACCGCACGCGAAACGGCCGCAACGACTGGTATGGCCTGGCGCTGTCAGGCGGCGGGATCAGATCGGCGATCTTTTGCCTTGGCGCGCTGCAGGCGCTCGCTGCCAAGAACGTCATGCCGAACTTCGACTACCTGTCGAGCGTTTCCGGCGGCGGCTATATCTCGGCGGCGCTGCAATGGCTTTGGAGAATCAATCCTGCGACCGGCACCGACAAGGACAGCTTTCCCTTCGGAGCCAGCCGCGAATATCGTTGCGGCGATCAGACCAAAGACGCGCGCCTCGCCTATCTGCGTGCCCACGGCCAATATCTGATCCCGGACGAACGGTTATCGATCTGGTCCTTGACGGCGGTCGTCATTCGCACGCTGTTTTTGAACCTGGCGGTCTGGCTCCCGGCCGGCGCCCTGGCCTACGCGGTGATGATCCTGTCGTTGCGCTGGCTGTCGTATTTTCCGGGCATTCCCAATTTGCTGTGGTTCGTGATGGCTTCCAAATGGGACGAAAGCAGTTGCAAAGGCGATGTACTCCAGCTCTGCAAGGGCGCCGCCGACACCGCCGCCGCGGCAAAGGCGGCATCACAAATTCCCGGAGCCGAACAGACCTGTACGGCCGCTACCGCGGCCGCAGCCAAGGCGATGCAGCCGGACTGCGTCTGGCCGCTCGAGATGTTCTTCAACCTGTGCCTCATGGTCGGTATTCTGTGGGTGGTCGGCTTTGGCTGCTGGGCGATCGCGTTCTCGCTGGACACCCGCATATCGCCAAAGCAGGATCGGGGCCCGAGGAAGTGGCCCCGGCGCATGTGCGCGGCAATCTCGGCGCTGAGCGGCATCGCGTTTCTTGTGCTGACGGCCGGGTTTTTCATGCTGGGCCGACCGGTTCTGGATCCCTTCACTTTCAGCCTGGCGCTTCTGCTGCTGGCGTGTTCGATCCTCGCCGGCGTCGTGTACAAGCTGCAGGAGCCGGGCCGGTTGGCATCGGCGAATTACCGTTGGCGGCGCACCTTCGAAATCCGCGCCGGCTGGTCGCTGCCGTGGATCACTATCGTGCTGGCGCTCGGTACCGTGCCGGTCATTCCCTACCTCTTCATCAACAAGGCGGGATTCGCCGCCAAAGCTGCCGCAAGCGCGCTGTCACTCATGAGCGGACTATATGCGGCCGCATTCGGGCACCGCGCCCAGACCGACCAGTCCGCTCCGGGCGACCTCAGCCGGTGGGTCCTGATGTTTGCTTCGGCGATCTTCATTTATTCAATTGCGGTGGTTTCCTACACCATCGCGCAGTTCTGGTTTGCGCCGGGATTTCTTTTCACATCGAGCGACAGCCGTTTGGGTCAAAACCTGATCCGGGCGGCAATCACGCTGTGGGTTATCATCGCGCTGTTGTTGATGTTCAGAACGAACACCAATTATGTCGGACTTCATCGCTTCTACCGCGACCGCCTGATGGAGGCTTTCATGCCGGACCCGGCGATGGTGGCCAGCAACCAGGTCGACGTTTCGCCCGGCGCCGATCGCCTCTCGCTGACCGATCTCTGGCCGCCCGCGCAGGCCAGCGCCGGGCAGAAGCGCGACATTCCGTATCCGATCGTCAATACCAACGGCATCTTCATGAACGACCCCGACCGGCTTCTGGCATGGCGCGGCGGTGATAATTTCATCCTGAGCCCATTGTTTGTCGGATCCACGGCGACCGGATGGGAAAGCACGGCGCGGCACATCGCCAAACACGGCCCCTTGACGCTTCCGTCCGCGATGGCCGCCTCCGGGGCGGCCATGAATGCCAACGCAGCCTATGTCGGCGCAGGGGTTACGCGCGACCGGCTGGTTTCGATCGTCCTGATGCTATTGAACCTTCGGCTTGGGATGTGGTTGGCCCGTCCCAATGAGCAACCGGCGACGGCGGAGACGCACGAGCCAAACCATTGGTCTCCGAGCTTTCGCTACGGCATGACGCGCACCGGCTATACCTCGCAGAGTACTTTCGTCGAACTGAGCGACGGCGGCCATTTCGACAATTCCGGAATCTACGAGCTTGCCCGGAGAAACTGTTCGGTCATTGTTGCGATCGACGGCGAAGAGGATCCCGGGCTGGCGCTTCCCGCGCTTTATTCCGTCGCCCAACGCGTCCGCGAAGATTTCGAAGCCAACATCGAGCTGGACGGGGTGCTGGACGAACTGATACCCGAAAAAGGCAAAGGCTACCCGGAAGGCGTCAGCTTCGTCACACGGCCATATTTCGTCGCACCCATCACCTACAAAAACGGCCCCAAAGGCGTTTTGATCTACGTGAAATTGTCGCTGGCGCAGGGACTGGGTTTCGACGCGCTGGGTTACCGCGCGCAGCACACGGATTTTCCGCATCAGCCGACGGTCGATCAGTTCTTCGTGCCGGAGCAGGTCGAGGCTTACCGCAACGTTGGCTTTGTGAACATGAGCAAGGCGATTGACGAGCTCAATCTTCCTCCCGGGCCGATCACGGTCGATGCGGTGATTCAGGCATATCAGAACAGACCCCGACCCGATGCAGCAGCGGAGGCCCCGCCGGGGCCGCCGCGATAGAGCATCACGACAGCATCGTCAGGATTGCAACGGAATATAGAATACAAAAAGCAGAAACAGAGGCAGACACAGAGCATATCCGAGCGACAACGGAGACGGATGTGCAGCATCGCCATGTCCACCTTTGGGATCCAGGCTTGGCAGCCGGAGCGGCGTAAAGGCCGATAGCACGCCGACGGACGCGGTCACGTAGAACACGGTCAGCAGCACAAACGAAGCCAGGCTCAGACTGAGTGAACCATAGATAGGGTCTTCGATCAGGCGCGACAGCCCCGTCACATGCACCACCACGTAGAGAGCGAGCGAGACCGTCCAAATTGCCGGCAATTGGATGGATTCGATGAAGCCAAGAATTCGGGCATGCCCAAGAGAGAGGTTGGCCGCAACAACGAAGAGAACATAAGGGGCGAGCGCAAACGTCCAAAGCCGCCAGTCGAGCATCGGTTCGTCGACGCCCCAAGTCATCTTCCGGCTTGCCGCGAAAAGCACGCATCCGACTGCCACGGTGGCGCTGAAGCGAAGCAGGTATCCGAAGCCTCCCCCGAGACCCGACTCTTTCTCCGCTTTCTCGGTGACGGTTGTGATGCTCACGGTCGATCCAATCCACCCATGGTAACAATGCCGACAGGCCGATAATGCCGGGTTAACAGCGTCAATTTCCGGCCGGTCATTTTTGTATTACCTGTTCTTTGCGGCTCTTTGACGACTCCGACACTCGCGATTCCAAGTCATTGACCTGAAACGTGTAATCGGTTGACTGGAGCGGTACCCTGAAGCGGACGCAAGCCAAACCCGCATGCGTCGTGTACTTTCTGACGAGAACGCGGTGTTCCGCGGCGCCCTCGAACGGTGAAACCGGAACCCAGAAAAACAACCGCGCGACCGAGTACGATCCGCTGGCGACGACAGTTCGATCGAAAGAGAATTGAGCCCGGTTGCTGTTCTGGTTGAACGGAAACTCGTCATCCTCGGCGTTGTCGGTTCGAACACATTTCCGCTTCCGCGCCGACCGGTAATCGAAATGAAAGCCTTTGATCGCTTCGCTTTCGATCACGGTGCCATCCTCGACCGTCTTGCGCAGAGCCGCCGTGGCCCTCGGCGGAAAGTCATGGTAGTCGCGAAACGATTGGGTTGTTACCGAGGTCTCGTAGTTGGGATCGCCGACAGCGTCGCATCCGGCGTCGGCAACGACTTCGCGGCGCATAAGCTTGACCTTGTTGCGAAGTTTTTCCGGATCCTTCTCGGTCGCCGGACGATTGGTCTTCACGACGAGCACACCGGATCGCTCGGTATTCCCGGCGGTTCGGATGACATAGGCAAATTCGGTCTCTTGAGGCGAGCGAGCGACCAACTCGGATAGCGAACTGAAGGTTTGCCAGCCTGACTTTCCGGACGCGAACAACTGCCCGTCCTGCAATGGACCGAATTTCTGCTCACTCAGGAAATTGCAGCTGCCGTTCGCCAACGACGGAACGACAAGGGCGAAATATGCCGGTAGAAAAAACCTGAAAATCCGCGAGTCCATCAAAAACCCCCAATATGCCCATAATCTATTCAAGTAACAGAACAACCGCAAGTAGATTAGGGGAGTGGCTGGGCTCGCGAAACCAAGCTGGATAAGTCGCCAGTCGCCTACCGCCCGCCCTGCAGCAGCGCCAGCAATACCACCACGACCAGCACCAGCACCGCCGACAGCCCCTTCCAGAACAGCAGCGGATTACGCTCGATCAGCGGCGCCGCCGCGGCATTGACAAAATCCGCATTGGGATAGCGCAGGTCGTGGACGAATTCGGACAGCGCCTCGTAGCGCTTGTAGGGGTCGGGGTGCACGGCCTTCTTCAACACACCGTCGATCCAGGCCGGGATCTCGCTCGAGTCATCGAGGGCCGTGCTGTATTTCAGTTTGCGCTGCTGCGATTTGGTTCGCGTCCGCGCCATCTTCGCGCCATAGGGCAGTCGGCCCGTCAGCATCTGATAGGTAATGACGCCGAGGGAGAAGATGTCGGAGCGCGACGAGCCGTTCTCACCCAGAAAATATTCCGGTGCGGTGTACTGGAAGGTGCCGAGAATATCGTCCCGGCCGGCCGGCGGCGACGCCTCGACCACGCCGGTCACCCGGACGGAGCCGAAATCGATGATCTTCACCGTTCCGGTCCTGTCGATCATGACATTGTCCGGCCGCAGGTCCTGATGCAGCATTTCCTTGCGGTGGAAGGCGCGCAACCCCTTTGCGATCTGCTCGACGATACCGCGGATGGTTTCCAGTTCCGGCTTCGGATTGTCGATCATCCATTGCGCCAGGGTCTGGCCGTCGATGAATTCGGTGACGACGTACAGGTAATTGCGCTTGCGCGACTGCATACAGGGTTTCAGCACATGGGCGCTGTTGATGCGCCGGGCGACCCACTCCTCCATCATGAACCGCTTCAGGTAGGCGGGATCGCCGCGCAGGTCGATCGATGGAATCTTCAGCGCGACCAGTTCGTCGCTGTCGGCGTCGACCGCGAGATAAATGTGGCTGCGGCTGGAGGCATGCAGTTCCCTGACGATCCGGTAGCCGTCGAACACCATCCGCGCTTCCAGCAGCGGCGGCAGCGGCAGTTCGGACGGCTGTGCGAAAACCTCGCTGGCCTCGCCGGCGGGTGAAGCATCGATCCTGACGATCTGGACGGTGAGGTTGTCCGGACTGCCCTGCTCGTACGCCTGCTCGACGATGGTTCGCGCCGCCTTGTCGAGGTCCTCCGCGCCGTCCCTGATCGCCCTGGCGATGAAGCGGGCCGGGACATGTTCGTAGACGCCGTCGGTCGCGAGCACGAACACATCGCCTTTTTCGACCTGGTGCGACTGGTAGTCGATTTCGATCTGGGGATTCACGCCGAGCGCGCGGCCGAGGTAGCTTTGCTGCGATGAAATGATGACCCGATGGTCGTTGGTCAGCTGTTCGAGCGCATTGCCGGATACGCGATAGATCCGGCTGTCGCCGACGTGAAAGATATGCGCGGTGGTCGACTTGATGACCATGGCGCTCAGGGTGCAGACATAGCCCTTGTCCTTGTCATAGGAGTACTGGCTGCGCCGGGTCTGCGCGTGCAGCCAGGAGTTGGTGGCCGCCAGCACCCGCTGGGCCGACGTCTTCACCGACCAGGCTTCCGAGGTGCAGTAGTAGTCGGTGAGAAACCCCTTGACCGCGGACTCGGCCGCGATCCGGCTGACCGGGCTCGAGCTGATGCCGTCGGCCAGCACGATGGCGATGCCCTTCAGACTCAACAGCGGCTCTTCCGGTATCAAGACGCCGTGGAAATCCTGATTGGTCTCCTTGCGACCCTTCTCGGAATGCTGCCCGACCGATATTTTCAGTTCACGCGACATCGTTTGAAGCCAGGGTCAGAGGGCCTCACCCTCAGTAGGATGAGGCCCCGCAAAGTCAATCGCGAT
>JAYSPJ010000110.1:0-4249 GCA_043722155.1 Bradyrhizobium sp. | reverse complement strand
CCGGAAGGGCAACGGCGGCGGGCGCTTTGTGCACCTGCGGCGACCGTTACTTGCCGGGCTCGGCCGGCCAGTTGTCCCTGATCCAGCGCGTCAGGCTTTCCTCGCTGACTTCGCCGGCCGCAAGGGAGAGGATGATGGCCGCCGCCTCCGCTTCCGGAACAACGAAATCGACGCCGTTCACACCGAGGAAGGTATAGAGCGCAAGCAGCGAGGTGCGCTTGTTGCCATCGACAAATGGATGGTTGCGCGCGATTCCGAAGGCGTAAGCTGCGGCCAATTCAGCCAGTTCAGCCTGCTCGTAGGACCATCTGTTTTTCGGCCGATCGAGCGCAGACTCAAGCATGCCTTCATCGCGCAGACCGCTCGCCCCGCCGTGGATGGTGAGCTGCTCGTCGTGAATTGCAACGACCATTTGGCGGGTGAGCCAAAACGGCTCGGTCATTTGGCAAGCTCAGCCAGAGCATTGTGGTAGCGCTTCATGCCACGCCGCGCGACTTCCATCGCCTTCTCAAAATCCGGGTCGTATGGAGTTAGCCGAAACCCACCATCCGGAGTTAGCGTGGCATATAGCTTGTCGCCGACGCTGACATGCATCCGAGCCAGCACATCTTTGGAGAGGATAATTCCGGACGAATTACCGATCTTCTTGATCTCGACGGTGCCGATCAGCTGGCCGCGGGCGTCAGGCTCAATCTTCGATTGGTCATTCATGGCGCAAAGCTCCGTTATACAAAACGTATAACGGATTTGAATACCTCGTTCAACAAATGTTTTACGTTCCGGCTGCTTACCCCGAATCTAGCCCTACCCGCAGCCTACCCACCCGTTTCGCGCGCTCGTTCGATCCCCGCCAGCAACATTTCGAGACCGGTCTCGAACGTGGCCTGAAAATGCCCCGGTTGAAAATATGGCGCCGCCGCTGCGAGATGTTTGAAGTCGGCGTCGATGGTCTCTTTGGACACCGGCTCCGCCGCCGAAGGGCCATTGGCGTAGCCGGCGGTCTCGTCGAGCGCCGCCCCGGTCAGGTAATAGCCGATCTCGCGAAAATACCGCGCGGCATCGCGGTCGGAGAAGCCGGCATCGCGCAGGATGCCGATGATGCCGTCGATATATCCGACGCCTGCAAGGGTATTGAGACGGTGCACCGCGAAGAACGGAAAAAATTTCGGATGTTGCAGCGCCATCGCCCGAAAACCGTGCGCCGCCCGGCGCAGCCGTTCGAGCCAGCCCCACTCCTCGGCCATCGCGACCCGGGCGTCGGCGAGCATCAGATCGACCAGCGCGTCCATCAGATGCGCCTTGCTCGGAAAGTGGTGATAGACGCTCATGGCCTCGCAGCCGAGTTCGTCGCCGAGCCGGCGCGTGGTCAAGCCCGCCAGCCCCTCGCGATCGACCAGCGCCAGCGCCGCTGCGGCAATCCGCTCGCGGGACAGCGCCACCGCTGGCCGCGGCTGATGCCTGTCGCGGGCTTTGGCCCGCACCGCGCGCGATTTCGTTTTTGTGATCATGCCTCACCTCGAATCGTTTGCAACCTTACACTGAAAGGCTGTATTTGAAAGCTGGACTTACACTGTAAGATAGGAGAGGTTTTCCGATGTCAGCCGTCGATATTTTCGGCCTTCTGGTGCCGGCGACCTATCTGGCGATGCTCGGGATCGAGAGCCTGGTCCCGGCACGCGCGTTTCCCCCGATCCGGTACTGGCGGCTGAAGGGTTTCTGTTTCCTGACGGTGCAGGGGCTGCTCGCCACGTTGACGCCGCTAGCGATCCCGGAGCATTGGCTGGCGCAACACCGGCTGATGGATCTGGAAAGCCTCGGCGTGATCGGCGGCGCCGTGCTCGGCTATGCCGTCGTCTCGCTCGCAAGCTACGGCTGGCACCGCAGCGCGCACACCTTTTCGCTGATGTGGCGGCTGTTCCATCAGATCCACCACAGCCCGCAGCGGGTGGACATGTCAGGCGCGGCGCTGTTTCATCCGCTGGAGACGATGGTGTTCCTGCTGATCTCCACGATCACAACGACTCTGGTGCTCGGCCTCGACCCGGTCGCGGCAGCGCTTACCGGCTACATCGCCGCGTTCTATGGCTACTTCCAGCACATGAACACCCACACCCCGCAATGGCTCGGATATCTCATCCAGCGGCCGGAAGCCCATTGCATCCATCACCAGCGCGACGTGCACGCCTACAATTACGGCGACCTGCCGGTCTGGGACATGCTGTTCGGCACCTTCCGCAATCCCGCCGGTTTTGAAGGGCCGGTCGGCTTCGACCAGCCGGCAACGGAGCGCCTCGGCGCGATGCTGGGTTTTATCGATGTCAACGAACCGGCCGCCGGACCTGATACGCTCGGGCGGACGGTGGGCCGCGGCAATTGACCAGATCGGCTATTCACTGCCCGGGATTGTCTACAAGAGCCTAGTCGAGCACGAAGTCGAACCGCCCGGCGAGCCATCCCGCGTTCTTGGCGGTTCGCACCAGCAACTCGCTGCGAAACAGGCCGTCGGAACGGTTCTGTGACTCGCCGGGAAAATAGAGCTGGGTGGTCAGCACGCGGCCGCCGCGCGGCTGCACCTTCACATGAATATGACGCGTACGGCCGACATAGACGCCGGGCACGATGCTGCGCAATCGATAGCGCCCTTCCGCGTCGGTGAACTGATGGCCGCGCAGGCGGAAACCGGAATCGTCATACCGGCCTTGGTCGTCGGCCTGCCAGAAATCCAGCAAGGCTCCGGCGTGTGGCTTGCAGGCGCGCGAGAGCACGAAGCCCACCAGTTCGATGGGCTGCCCCGCCATATCAGCTTCAAGCAGTTCGGTCCGCTCGGGCGAGGACGGCTTGAAGTACGGCGCTTCGGTCTGCCGCAAGGTTGCTTCGCCGCCGTCGTGGCAGGCAGGCGTGGAGGCAAGCGGAGCCTGAGCGATGCCATTATCGATCGCGAGCAGCGAACCGGCTGCAAAGACTCCCGCTCCGAGTACAGCGCGTCGCGTCGGCGTGTCGATCATGAGCGCGACCTCGTCAGCCCATCGTTTCCAGTTCGTCGATCATCCCCGAGATCACCGACAACCCGCCGTCCCAGAATTTCGGATCCTTGGCGTCGAGCCCGAACGGCTTCAGCAGTTCGGAATAATGTTTGGTACCGCCGGCGGCCAGCATGGCCAGATAGCGTTCGGCGAATCCGTCAGCGGCGTTTTCGTAGACCGCATAGAGCGAGTTCACCAGGCAGTCACCGAACGCATAGGCGTAGACGTAGAACGGCGAATGGATGAAGTGCGGGATGTACATCCAGAAATTCTCGTAACCGGGGCGGATGTCGATCGCCGGTCCAAGGCTCTCGCCCTGCACGCTGAGCCAGATTTCACCGATCCGCTCCGCGGTCAATTCGCCGTTCTTCCGCTCGGTATGGATGGCGCGCTCGAACGAATAGAACGCGATCTGCCGCACCACCGTGTTGATCATGTCCTCGACCTTGCCGGCCAGCAGCGCCTGGCGCTGCCTGGCGCTCCTGGTCTGCGCCAAGAGCCGCTTGAAGGTCAGCATCTCGCCGAACACGCTGGCGGTTTCCGCCAAGGTCAGCGGCGTCGGCGCCATCAGCGCGCCGTTCTTCGCCGCCAGCACCTGATGCACGCCATGGCCGAGTTCATGGGCGAGCGTCATCACGTCGCGCGGCTTGCCCTGATAGTTCATCAGCACATAAGGGTGCGCCGACGGCGTGGTCGGATGGGAGAAGGCGCCCGGCGCCTTGCCGGGCCGCACCGGCGCATCGATCCAGCGATCGGTGAAGAACCGCTCGGCGATATCAGCCATTTCCGGCGAGAAGCCGCGGTAGGCGGATAGCACCATGTGCCTCGCCTCGGGCCAGGCTATCGTGCCGGTGGCGGCAAACGGCAGCGGCGCATTGCGGTCCCAATGCGCCAGTTTCTTCTTTTTGAACCAGCCGGCCTTGAGCTGATAATAGCGATGCGACAGTTTTGGGTAGGCTGCGCGCACCGAGCCCACCAGCGCATCGACCACCTCGCGCTCGACCCGGTTGTTCAGATGACGCGAATCCGCGACATCGGCAAAACCGCGCCAGCGGTCGGAAATCTCCTTGTCCTTGCCGAGCGTGTTGGTGATCAGCGCGAAGGTCCGCTCATTGGCCTTGAAGGTTTTCGCCAGCGCCTGCCCCGCCGCCTTGCGCTTTTCGGGCGCGCAGTCCTGCAGCAGGTTCAGCGTCGGCTCGATCGCGAGCTCCTTGCCCGCGACCTTG
>JAYSPJ010000109.1:0-8809 GCA_043722155.1 Bradyrhizobium sp. | reverse complement strand
CATGGGTTCGTTGCCTATTCCCCTCGACTCTACAGCTACCTCATTGCCGTCGGTTTTGAGATCCGTGCCCGACAGCTTGACCGGAAAGGCATTATTAAGTTGCCATTTGTATTGTGGTGTTCCGGTCTGATCCAGCAGCGCCACCACGATGGTGCAGCGCTTAATCGTATTCATGGTGATGGAGCTAAACCATGTCCCCAGATTGGGGTCGGTGACAAAGATGCCCTTTTTCATAGTCACATTGCCGACCTTGGCCAGGCCCGGCATCTTGATGGGGGCGAAGATCGGGCTGTTGCCAGCGCGGTATTCGATGACCTGCACCTCGCTCTCCAGTCCGGTGACTTCTTGAAATACCGGCTTGCCAGGCATGCCGGTAACAGAGAAATAAAACTTAGGTAAGGGCCAGGTCGCGTTTTGCGTTGATCCGCTCATGGAGGCATCCTTGTGTCAAAGTATTGGGGATAGCAAGGCAGATCAACTGCCCCATGACCACGGTCGGTCACTTGCTTCACCGCCTCAGCCTTAAATTCCGCCGGGTATCTGACTCTCTTCATGACTCGCTCTCCAGTTCAATTAGACATTAACAATGTGTCTATTGAACGGGTGACGTCCACTACTTCCAATCAGACACATAGCAACTTTCGCCATAAGCGGCAAACGTTTTTTTATTCGATCCGTCAGCATCCATCAAGCAGATGTCGTAATGGCCCGACGTATTGTTGCTGTAGGCAATTTGAGTTCCATCAGGAGAGAAAACCGGAGACTCAGACGTGGCGGATGGGCCAACGGCTGTTAGACGGATGCGATTGTCCCCCTCTCCGTTTCCATTGGAATCAACAACATCCATGACATAGATTTCAAATTTTTGCGTGCTCGGATTGTGATGATCGCTTGCATAGACGATCTTATTTCCATCGGGTGACCAACGAGGGGCATCGCAAATGCAAGGCGATGTGGTGAGATCACGTGGGTTACTACCATCAGCATTCGCAATGAATACGGAGCGCTTTCCGCCGCCAAAGTCGCGAATGAATGCGATTTTGGTTCCATCATGCGAGTACCTAGGCGACCAGTCTCCAGTAACCCAATTTGCAATCGGTAGCTCAGTAATTGAACTGCCGTTTGTTGACGACATGCTATGAAGTTTCATATCAGGTCGGGGACGCGCTCCGGCAAAAAGAATCTTTGTTCCATCCATTGACCAATTGGGATCTTGGTCGTCATAGTCGTCATGGGTAAGGCGAGTTACATTCGTTCCATCTCTTTTCATCCGGTAGATTTCACAGGTGTTCCCATTGTCTAGATCATCTCGATTTCGCATGGTTTCGAAAACTATCTGCGTGCCATCTGGCGAAAAGACGGGGTTGGAACTGTCATGCTTTGTTCCAATCGCGTGATGAGTGAGTTGAGTTAGACCTGCCCCGTCGTCGTTGATCAGGAAAATATCGAAGATTTCCTCCCCGTCTGGGAGTGTCGACGTGGCGCGAGAAAACGCAATTGTGTTTGCCATTTTGGTAACCAATTTTGGTGTTGGTAAGTGCGGTCTGTATTGTGCATGACGACTCGTACCAGAGTTCATTCAAAATCATCAGGGCTGGTCAAATTTTTGATAGCCGTTGACTCAGCATTCATTGGCAAACTGAACAAGTCGTGATCGCGCTCAATCGCTAGGCGGATCATCTCGCCTAGCGTGTGTTCTGAAGTTAGAGAAACGAGAGTCAGCGCATGGCGCTGAACCCCGCGCCTATAAAAAACGCCGACCTCACCCGCAAGAAATATATCGATAGGCTCATCAGCCACAGTTGGCTCACCTGAACATCGGCGGCGTGACTCACTTTCGAACCGGTGCCAACAGCCAGTCAACCCGCAGTCCTGAGTGACCGGTCTGGAGCAAGCAGTTTGGCTTGCTCTACTTCCGCCTTCAGTCAACCGTTCAGAATGTCGTTTTGACGGGGCTTATTCAGCGTAGCCCTAGCGGCTAGTGCCTTAACAACCGAAAAGCACAAGTCTGAGTTGAGACTCCGTTCGAACCAATCGTCAACGATGACACTATTGGCAGGGCATTCAGGCTCCGAAGAGAAGTTTTTGTACCGAGTCAGATGCTGCAGCCAACTCTTCAAGATTCAGCAATTTTGAAATTCCCAAAACCGGCCTGCCGGTGCGAAGTCGCTCGGCTACGGTCACCTCAGCCCTGACGGTTTTGTGATGCAACTGCGCAAACTCGAGCGCCTTGATAACGCGCATGTTGTCACCAGTTTCAATGGAAAACGACGCGTCGGCAGGGGGTGTCAGCCACTCGGGGAGGTTCGTCCATCGCTCGATCTCTCCGCGGACTTTCGAATCGCGCTCGTCGATCCCTCTCGTGGGGACAAACTCAACCGTGGCCTTGGCTTCGGCAAACAGAGATTCAGGGACATGGCCGGCAAAGCCGCCGATTTGAAATGACCCTTTGGACGTTTCCATCTCCACTAGCGGACAGCTGCATTGCCGAATCAATTGCTCACCAAGCATTGGATTCGGAGTCTGGTCGATCACAGATCGAACCTCCTCGATGTCCGGCATCCTGCCGCTCTTGAATTCATTCAAAAAATCCGTGATTGAACGAGCGGTACCAAGCAATTCGGCGTCCACAAGTCGCATGAGTCCGCCGAGCAGATTTTGATCTTTTCCGCGCGCAGCTTCCATGGAGAGCCCATCGCCTTGTTGCGGCAAGACATACAAAACTGCCAGTTGTTGTAGGTCGCCTGAGATACAGGTGACGTAGTCAACATGGAGCTGTTGATTCATCAGCCGATCGACGCGCTTGACGACACTGTCAATATGCCGCGATAGCTCAGGCATAGGAATCCAGGTTCGCGTCGATTGGGTACCGGTCACGACGGCGCCAACGCGAAAGCGTCCAGCCTTGATTTCAGCATTGATGTAGTCTGCTCGCGTCTTCATGGGGATCTCCTGTTAATTGTCAGAATGGGCGGCGACTGTCGCCGCCCGGAAAACAAATGTGCTAATCTGGCCCACCGTTCGGGGTGCCATGCCCTGATCTCCCGCGCCACCAACGACGACGCGCCAGGTGTTGTCGCGCTGGTTTGCGCGCGTGAAAAATCCAATCCGTATTTTTTGAAAGGCGTCGCGGATAGAAGCCTTCTGATCGAGCGGAATGGACTTGGGGCCTAGGACGGTTACACGCCAGGCTGGCGGCATGCAGGACACCAAAAATTCGGCAGCCACACGCACTCGTAACAGAGACGAGAAGCTAGGAGTTCGTGAACCGGCACAGGCGCTAGAAGATGGGGTGCGTATCGACCAAATGTCGTGACGTGAATTGATGAGCCGATGCCAGAATTCGAGGGCGATAGAAGAGTTGAGCACAGCAGGAAAATGCCCGGCGAGACTATCACGTATGTCAGGAGTAATCGGACCCGATGTTGTTTCAATCGACCTGAGCGTAGATTCAAGAGCCGACGCTCTCACGCCAGTGAGGTGGGAGATTGTCTGGGTATCGATTCCGTACCAGTGCAGCAATGCTGCCCAACCTGTGTCCTGCGTATTCGGGGCAGTAAGGAGCCTCTCACTCCCCGTAACCGCTGCGCGGAATTCGGGCTCTGGGATCGCGAAAAGGTGCGGTCGAATCAGTTGTTGCAATAACGTCCAACTCTCAATGGTGTCCGAGATGGCGATGCCTTTGATGTGCCGCGCAACATCAATCGCCCCCGTTGTTTTTCCGGTAGCCCATGCCAGAAAACTGCTGCCAATCTCTAGCATAGATTCCTGCCGCCGAAGGGCAACAGCGAGCCGGATGGAGCTACCTGTGTCGTAATGTTGCTGCGTGGTCGGGTAGGTGATCGAGTGCCGTGCACGCCTGATCGCCAACGCCATCGAGCGCCCCTTGTCGCTGATCTCCATGCCGGTGGCCGGCCGCACTTCGCAGGTCAACCCGGAAGTGAGTTCATGCAGCAGGTCCGGTAGGTTGCATGCCGAATGTGTGGCTGCCGATGCACGAAGGTCGCGCAACGTCAACCGGGACTCGCCGGTCGCAAACCGCAGTGCGCGCACGATATCCGCATCCATTTTCGCGGTGTCGTCGTGCCCTTCGATCCTGAATAGCAATGGCTGCTGACCGGCGGGCGTCGCAGCGCATTGGAGGCGTAACGTTTCCAATAAAAGTTGCTGTAGGACCGGATTGCGAATGTCGACGGACCCGCGTGACGTGGATGTCTTCAGGTGGTCGAACCCGGCGGTCGTGACATGAACCAGCGCTCCGTCAGACGCGAGATCGGCTACCGAAATGTTGGCCGCTTCGATGGGCCGAGTTCCGACGCGTGCCATGAACTGCAACTTGGCAATGGCCAAGGATTTCCACGCGTCCTGACCCGAATCAATGTACTTACAAGCGACGTCGATTTCATGCTCGAAAACCACGACGGGCTGTCGCAGGGGAGCCACGGCTTCACCACGTTTTGCCCTCCATAACTGGGCCGGAACGAAGTAGCCAAGGCTGCGGGCAAAGCTGGCGAGGTGAAGCAGCGCGCCGTTCACATCACCCGGATCACTTTGAGCGCGCCGTTCAATCAACATCTGACGCATGCTCATCCAGTCGTCCGTGTCATAGTCGACGAACTGAACACCGCCTTCGAATACCGGCAGCAAGATATTAAGATAGGTGTACATGGTTCCCGTCTTGATTTGATTGCTGACGGGGTCCAGGCACTCTGAAATGATCCAGGCGCAGGCCCAGTAAAGTCCACCCTCCTCACCAGGCACGGTGCTCTGCAACAAAGAAGCGGCCCGCGCGAGGCCTTTCCGGCGCCTCTGGTGTTCGCCCAGGCGTTGCGTCTTGTCGGCGAAATGACGCGCGTACGCCACTAGTTCCTTTAGACCCCGGAACTTGCGTGTCCGCAGTGCTGCGAAGGGCGGTAGGGCATCTTTCGCCGGACGGCGGTGAACGTAGCGGGCCACGTCACTCGCAGATAGTGAGCGTGCCGTCGCAAACAGCGCGAAGTGTTCTGTAGGCGCTGTGGTGATGAGTGCCCAATGCATAGTCAATGTCATGAGCCATGTCACTGGGTCATCGATTTGAGATCGATCAAAGGCTGGATCCAACCTTTGCAGGAATTGCCCTATTGCGTCGCTTACCGGCTCTTGGCGGACGGTGGGGCCGAGAATGCGTAGGCGCGCACAGCATGCAGTCGAGACCCGGGTAAGTGGGCGTGAGGCCTTAATCACACCCTCTTCATGGTGCTCCGCAATGACGACTTCATTTATTCGCAAGGGTTTTGAGACTGCCGCTATCGAGAGCGCATCCAATTCGCCCACCGTGAGTACACAGTCAAACAGAACCAAGCTGACTGCCAGGACTGCCTCGGGATCGACGTCCTTCCAATGCCCCTTCAGGAAGGCCGCGCGCAAGAAAGACACGTAGCGGTACGCCGACAGTGTTAACTCGGGGAATGGGCAACGCTGTGCATGAATGACCACGTGGGGATTGAGGTCCTGTGCCGCCAGCTTCGCCTCAAGGAAATCGTTCACGGGTGGCTTGATTGTGTAGACCGGTGTTGGGGGTGGCGGCAGGAGATCGCGATCCCGCGTCGACCCGAGGCCGACAAGCGGCTTCAGTAAAAGCGGCTCGAAGATGGCTTCCAGTTCGCCGCGCATGTAATTACAGGCCTCTAATGGCGACAGGGATGAGACCATGCCGAACGGCTCGGAACCCATGGTGTGCCGCCCAGTCCATGCGTTGACGGCCATGCCCGACGTGCCGCGCTTTACCAGCTCCGTGAAGCCGAAGTGGCGTCCGAAATTGATCGGCAGCGTAGCCCGTGGTTCCAGTGCCTTGGCCAGGTGATCGGTGGCAATGGGTGCGGTGTAGTAACGGCCGGTGTGTTTGTTGCGAAGCACCTGAAAAAAGATGTGACTCTGCATCTTGCCCAGCGCATCGACATTGAGCTTGATTTGGCCGTTGTCCTGCGTCTTGGCCAGATGTGCGACCACGGCTTGCTGGTGAACAAGGAGATGCTTCAACGTCTGGGTCACAACAGCCGTCAACGGATCCAGTCGCCGAGCGGAGTACTCATCATTCTCCTTGTCGCATATCAGTGCCAGTGCATGGTCCAGGTCGACGTGGGTCCATGCCATTTCAGGCAGGCGCGAACCTCGATGCCCGGTTGTCGTGACGAAGAGTTGGGCGCACGCCTGTTGGTAGCTATTTTGGAATTCGATGTAGTCGGCCACACGGCTGCGGTTCGGCAGCCGTGCGCGGTCCTTGATGATTTCGCTGCGTTGGATTCTAAAAATTTCGGCCAACTGCTCCGGACGCCGGTAGTAAGGCGATCCGACCTCCTTGGGTGCAGGTAGGTCATGCGGTGCCTCGAGCCCGACGGCCCTGCATGCGACACCGATGATGTCGACGAAGATGCGGTCGTCTGCGAGTAGGTAGAAGTGATCGGCAGTCGGGCAGAGACTCCAATCGCCACTGGCCTGAGCGGCCAGCGTGGGATTGATGCCGGCATCGACGAGAAATAGCCCCAACGACCCCGACAACCGAGAGAGTTCTGGCCGGTGCGATGTGGTGTCCCCTTCATTCATCATATTGCGCAGACGGGAGAGGTCGATGTTCAACCGGCCCAGGATCGCGCCGAACGGCTGGGTCATTTCATCGGTCGTCAGTGCCTCATCGATCACGCGGACGACACTAGGAGGTAGACAAATGCTGCGCCATGCAGGTACCTTGCCCGTGGCCTCCAACTTGTCCTTTCGGACCGCGATGGCGCCGAGGTCACGCATTAGACAACTACGCTTGAGGTCGATCCAGGTGTCGCCGTGCTCATGAAAGCGCTGCTGGAAAATCAGCTGGAGTGGAAGACCTGAGAAAAGTGTCATCAGACAGGTTGCAGCTGCGAGCCGGGTGGTCGGGTCGATGTTGTTTAGCTCAACGGCCAACCGCGTACCGCAGCGTATCAACTCAGTTGGGTGCAAGGCTTCCCAGCGGAGAGGAAGTGCGAATCCATCCAACGGGGCCAAGTAACGCGCGCGCACGAGCTGCCAGCCGATGAAGCGGCCCTCGACATCCTTGACGATCTCCTCGGTCTCAGCAGTTGGTGCTGCGGCAGTTGGCCATGGTCTGGGCTCAGGTCGGTCGTCAGTGGGCGACACAGGTCGCGGCATTCGGTCATCCGCGTGCAATGGTGAATGGGCAACCGGTTCAGGCGCGATGAGCTGTCGTGCAGCCCGATCCGGCACCTGGTTAAAGGAGACATTCACCCCCAGCTCGTTCAGCGCATCGAGGAAGTCCCGCACAACCTGTGGGCCGGGGGGCGTTGTCGCGGCATCCGGGCCAGAAAATTGATCGAGGGGTTGGCGTGCCAGTTCGCGCCAACCAGGTAGACGTGCTTCGGCGAGCTTTCGCCAGCCGGAGCTCAGGAGTTCCGGAATCGGGCGGCTAGACGACCAATGTGCGAAGACGATGAGGCCCCAGCATTCCAGCAGTGCTTTGTGGGCGTCCAGCGACAGATTGCTGGCCGGTTGCGTGAGCGCCGCCGCGCAGGTCGGGCTACGCTGAGCAGTGCGAGCCCGCTGGGCCTGTGCCGACACCTGATGGAACGCATCACATGCTTCTTGCTCCATCCGGTGCAAACCTGCAGTTGTGGGATTGGCTCGGCGCAGGTGGTGAATGCCGCGCTGTAGGGTCTGGAGTGCCCTGGCTTGATCACTACTCGACTGGGCCTCAATGTTCAACAGGCTAGTCAGATCGTAGGAGTCGAGGCGAGCGACTTCCTCCACGGGTAAAGCGGATGGATTTTTAGACGGCAAATCTGATGTGAGCGGCATGGCGCACTCCCAAAGTGAAACGGATTGATAGGTGGACGGATGTGAGTGCCAATGCATCGGCGCGCGACGTCGATGCGGCAAAGTCCGGGGCATCCCGGATTCAAGAAGAGAGGAATCGCGTGTGCGAGTCTGCCTGGTGTGAATCGACGGCGCGATTCATGCGATCGGAATTGCCAGCCGGGGTGCCAGCTAGCGTTCGAAGGCGAGGTATTTTTCGGCGATGCGTCGCGTGACGCATGATCAAGTCACGGTCGTGCGCGGATTGCGATGTGCAAACGTGGAACTCGATGTAATGGATGCGTGACTTGGACGCACCTATCCTGAGAGCCGACCACACCAGAAAAAAGTGCGTCCGGTAAAAATCGATTGCTTGCAATCAATATAAGTACAAGTTTTGAGGCTTGTTGCTGACCCTGATGAGATCAGCGAAGTTGTTGCCAGTGGCATGCAGAAGACCAAGATCCACTGCTTGCCGCGATATTAGCACTCATAAATTCGGATGGCGAAATGAATCTTGCAGGCGGGCCATCAAGTGTTGCAAGTTTGCACCAACTCCCCTTTAGCCCGTGTCGACACGTAGGCGCGGATTCCGCCAAATATTTACAAGACGCTGCGGTAGCCCGTGAGTCCTTTGACCGTTTGCGTTAGGGCATTTGGGGAGGCTTATGGTCGCAGCCGGGGGTGGACTGAATTTCAGATTGAAAGCGCAAAACTTACATACATTGGCGCCAAACTGGATGTGAGCATTGGACATTGCGGTGAAACGGCGGCAAGCATGTCCAATAAAATCAAGGACTTACATGGATCGGCTCTCTAACCCTCGGTCCGAAACCCACGTAAGGCCATTCAGAGCCACCTTAATGAGTGGCCTCCGAAGCCAAGGGTCGTGGGTTCGATCCCCGCCAGCCGCACCAAATGAAGTAAGCCGTTGATTTGTCAACGGTTTTCTTTCTGGGCCTTGTCGGTGCCACACCTACGTGATTTT
>JAYSPJ010000108.1:0-13713 GCA_043722155.1 Bradyrhizobium sp. | reverse complement strand
ACCAAGCGGCCGCTCAGCGAGCCCACTTTAAAGCAAACAAACGGCAACTGTAATGCTAGGACACGCCGATACTAACAGCGGCCAGGAGACGTCGGCTAGAGCTTACTCTTCGAAGAACCCCGTCGCGAAACCCTCCACCTCCGCCCACGACCGCGCCAGATGCACAGCCCCCGCATCCCGCAGCTTCACGTCGTGGCCTTCGCGAATGTGGCTGGCGGCGCAGAGGCCCACCGCCGTCATGCCCGCGGCGACCGCGGCCTGGACACCGCCGGCGCTGTCTTCGATCACGAGGCATCGCTCCGGGCTGACGCCCAGCCTGGCGGCGGCAAACAGGAAGATGTCGGGATGTGGCTTTCCGCGCGCGACCATGTCGGCGCTGAAGACCTGCTCGCCGAATTCTTCTTCCATGCTCAATACCGACAGGCAGAGTTGCAGCCGATCGATCGAACTGGATGAGGCGATGGCGCGGGGGAGGTGGGCGAAACGCTTGATGAAATCGGCGGCGCCGCTGACTTCCTTCAAATCCGTCCGGAAGCGGTCGAGCGTCGCACGCTTGAGTTCATCAGAAAAATCCGATGGCAGCGGCTTGCCGATCGCCGCCTCGATCTCGGCCATCACTTCAACCCACCTGCGGTGGGCAAAGCGGGAGAGTGACTGGTCGAGCGTGGTTGAATAACCGAGCGCGGTGACCGTTTCCGCCAGCACGGTATTGGCGATCGCTTCGCTGTCGGCGATGACGCCGTCGAAATCGAAAATCAGCGCGCCCATCGTTTCAATTCCGGCCAGGCATGAAGGTCCACACGCTTATTATGCGGTTCGCCGGCCAGACGGGACTCGCTCGACCCCGAGCAGGCGAACACATTCTGTTGCGCTGTGTGTCAATCCAGGAAGTCGAATAGCCGGCCGTTGCCCCTATGCGGTGTCCCGGCTTGCCAGCACCTTGTCGATGCGCCGGCCGTCCAGATCGACAATCTCGAACCGCCAGCCGCCGGTTTCGATTTTGTCGCCGACCCGGGGAATGGTGCCGAACTGCTGCAGCAGGAAGCCGGCGAAGGTCTGATAGGAGCGCGAAGCCGGCAGCGCGATGCCGAGCAATTCGGCAAACTGCAGCGCGGGCATCCAGCCCGATATCAGGTAGGAGCCGTCGTCGCGCTTCGTGAACGCCGGCTCCGCGGGCCCTTCTTCGGTGTGAAAGGCGCCGACGATCGCCTCCAGAATATCCGTACTCGTCACCACGCCCTGGAACGTGCCGTACTCGTCATGGACCAGCCCCATGTGCACCGGCGAGTCGCGCAGGATCGCGATGACATCACGGGCATCGACGCTCTCCGGGATGATGGGCGCCTGGTGGATCAGTCGGCGGATATCCGGCGTCTGCCCCGACAGATAGGCGTCGAGCAGATCCTTGGCGTTGACGATTCCGAGCGTGCTGTCGCGGTTGCCGTCGCAGACCGGGAACCGGGAACGATTGCTGTTGAGCAATGCGGCCGAGATATCGGGAAAGGGATCGGCGAGGTCGATCATGGTCACTTCGTGCCGCGGCGTCATCACGGCGCCGACCGGCAGGTCACCGAGCCGCATCACGCCGGCGATCATTTCCTTTTCGCCGGGCTCCAGCACGCCGGCATTTTCGGCTTCGACGACGAGGGTGCGGATTTCCTCCTCGCTGACTTTTTCTTCCGCTTCGCCCCTGTGGCCGAGCAGCCAGAGCAACGTCTTGCCGGACCGATCCAATAGCCACACCAGCGGCAGCGAGACCTTTGCCAGCAGCGTCATCGCCGGCGCCACCCTGACGGCGATCGCCTCGGGATCACGCAGCGCGATCTGCTTCGGCACCAGTTCGCCGACGATCAGCGAAGCATAGGTGATCGCGCCGACGACGACGCCGACCCCGATCGCATCCGCGAGACCCTTCGACAGCCCGCTTTCCACCAGCCATGCGGCGAGACGCAGCCCCAGTGTCGCGCCGGACAACGCGCCGGACAGCACGCCGATCAGGGTGATGCCGATCTGCACGGTGGACAGGAACTTGCCGGGGTCGGAGGCCAGCGCGAGTGCGCGGCGAGAACCGGCGACGCCCTTGGCGACAAGACCGGCCAGCCGCGCGGGTCGTGACGAAACGATGGCCAACTCCGACATCGAGAGCAGGCCATTGACCACGATCAGGATCGCGACGATCCCGAGTTCCAGATAGAGCACGCTTCAGCCTTTTTTACCGGGATCGGCGTAAATGGTCAGTCCCACCAGTCCTGCCTCGCCACGCGGTCGGGCATCAAACCTTAGATAGGGATTGTCGGCCGGACATGCCAGAATGCCGGTCCTGCAGGACCGATCGCTACGGTGGGCGCGCGGCGGCGAAAGCGTTGAACAGCATCGCAATCCCGGCGGCCAGCATGATCCCGTCCATCATCAGCCTGAACACGTCCGGCTCGAGCCGCAACACAAAGCGCCTCGCGATGAAGGCGCCCGCCATCAGCGACGAACCGGCGATCAGGCCGTTCAGCGCGACACCCGGCGTCAGCGCGCCGAATTGCTGGAAGGTGAGGGATTTGCTGACGTACAGTCCGAGCGAGCTCGCGGCTTCGGTGGCGAGAAACGCGCCTTTGGTGAGGCCGTAGAACAGGAACAGCGGCACGCTCAACGGCCCGGTCGACACTACGATGCCGGTGATGTAGCCGATCACGGCGCCGCCGATCGCGAGGTGCCAGAGCGACACTTTCAGTTGGTAGCGGGCGAGCCAGTGCCGCACCGGCACCATCGCGATCAGAAACAGCCCGATCGCAATATCGACCGCGTGCGGCGGCAGCGCCAGCAACGTGCGTGCGCCCAGCGCCGCCGCCGGAATGCCCGTGACGGAATAGGCGGCGCAGGCGCGCCAGTCGACCTCGCGCCACCACGCCAGGATGCGCGACAGGTTCGCCATCACGGCGGCGACCGCCATGATCGGCACCGCTTCTTTCGGCCCGTATTGATAGACCAGCACCGGCATCAGCATGATCGACGATCCCGTGCCGACGATGCCCGAGATGGTGCCGGCAGCGAGCCCGACCACGAGGACAAAGAGGAAGTTCAAGAATCACGTCTCCGCGCAGCCGGACCGGGGTCCCTCGTCGTGAGGGTATGATTCGAAATGCAGCCAACGCCACAAGGCTAGCGCGTCAGCTTACCTCGAAGCCACCTGCGAATCATTCGCCGAGGGGGCCCTGTCGCGCTACGCGCAGGGAGCAGACCGAAGGCGGTGCCCCGTGACGGGACGGCGTCTCTTTGTGGTTGGAGTGTGGTCTTTTCATAACTGGATCGCCGGACTCGGTTGTCGCGAAGTACGGATCCTCCAACGGAAGCCTGCCCAACAGCGTTAGCTCGGCCTTGTGCCGGGCTTCTTGTTTGAGGTCGGGAGGAGCGGCGTGTTCGCGTGCCGCGTCTGGTACCATCGACGCCGCCAAAGGTCGGCTTGGTTAATCTGTCGTCACCGTGAAATCGAGAATGCCAGCGGTCTTGCGCCAGCGTCCTTAAAATTCGACGCGTATTAAAGTCATCTCGAATTCAAAAGCACTGGATGTCGCGATGGCCTACCTTGCAGACGCGGATGCCGGCTTCCCCTGGCTCGCCGGCGCCATGCTGGCGTTTGAATCCTGCGAAGTCATCCGGCTTCGCCTGACGAAATTGGCTCACGCCGACGACGATGCGGAACAGGAAGCCCGGCTGATGGTGAGCGAGAAGATCGACGCGATGTTCGAAGCCGGCGCCAGCCTGATGGCCGGCGCGTCGGCTGCGACGGTGATCGACCGTTATCGTGAGCATGTCGCTGATAACGCCAGGCGCCTGTCGATCGCTTAACGCAAAACGATCCATGCCTGCGCATGGTCGCTGGCGCCTTCCTCGCCGCGCAGCTTGCGGTCGACGCCGGCCTCGAGCAGGCGCGGCGCCAGCGCGGGACTCAGCAAGAGATGGTCGAGCCGCAACCCGGCATCGTGCGGCCAGCGGTTTCGCTTGTAGTCCCAGAACGTGTAGATCGGTTTTGAAGGATGCAACTCGCGGATCGCGTCGCGGTTGTTATTGTTGACGTTGAAGGTAGCGACTTTCATGGCCGCCGTAGACGTCAGGCCGTTGTCGTCGTGGCCGGCTCGGCCGCGGTTGCGGTACCGCCCTTGTAGATCCGCGCATAACGCGGGCCGAGGCTGGTCAGCACTTCGTAGCCGATCGTGCCAAAATGGTGCGCGAGTTCGTCGACGGTGATGCCTTCGCCGATCAGCGTCACCATATGGCCGCGCCGCACCGCGCTCTTGTCGAGGTCGGTGACGTCGATGGCCATCAGGTCCATCGAGATGCGGCCCGCCACCGGGCAGCGCTTGCCGGCGACCATCACTTCGGCGCCGCGGGTGCCGTCATTGCTGCTGCCGGCGCGGAAATAGCCGTCGGCATAGCCGGCGGAAACGATGGCGAGCCGGGTCGGCCGCCGCGCGGTCCAGGTTCCGCCATAACCGACGGTCTCGCCCTTCTCGATATTGCGGATCTGCACGATGCGGGCCTTCACCTCGACCACCGGCTGCATCGGGTTGTCGGCCTCCGGTGTCGGATTGACGCCGTAGAGGGCGCAACCCGGCCGAACCAGGTCGAACTGGAATGCCGCGCCGAGGAACAGCCCGGACGAATTCGACAGCGACGCCGGCACGCCGGAAAACAGGCTGGCGAGGTCGCGAAAGGTCGCGAGCTGTTTGGCGTTGAGCGGGTGATTGAGGGTCTCGGCGCAGGCGAGGTGGCTCATCACCAGCGTGATGCCGTGATCGCCGGCGTTGATCCGGGGAATGATGCCCTGCGCTTCCACAATCGTCAGGCCGAGCCGGTTCATGCCGGTATCGATGTGAATGGCGGCGCCGCCGGCCCAGCCGGTACGGCGGCAAAAGACGTCCCATTCGGCGAGCTCGTTGAGATCGCCGATCACGGGCCTGGCGTTGATCTTGGCGTAGGCCTCGCCGCTGTTCTGGAAGAAGCCGTCGAGCACATAGATCGCCGCTGCGGCTGGCACCGCCGCGCGGACCACGCGGGCTTCGTCGAGGGTTGCCACGAAGAACGTCTTGCAGCCGGCGCCGGCAAGCGCGCGCGCGACCTGTTCGGCGCCGCAGCCATAGGCGTTGGCCTTGACCACACCGGCGCATTCGGCCGGCACCGCTGATTTCTCGAGCTTGCGCCAGTTGGCGATGATGGCATCGAGATCGACGGTGAGGACGCCGGTGGCGGTCGCCAGCGCAGCCGCCTGATTCGCCTCAGGTGAGAGGATGGAGCCTGGCGGGATCGATATTGGGTCGGAGACGATGTCCATGCCACACTTTACGCGTGGCCATGCTGCGGTTCAACCGTGCAGGCCAACTCAGTAGGTTTGTGCCGGCATATGGCTGTCCTGCGCCAGATCGCTGAACCGGGTGAACTGGCCCTCGAACGCCAATTCGACCATGCCGGTGGGACCGTGACGCTGCTTGCCGATGATGACTTCGGCCTTGCCGTGCACCAGCGACATATCGAGCTGCCATTTCTCATATTCAGGCGTGCCGACGCGAGGCTCCTTGTTGGCGAGGTAATATTCCTCGCGATACACGAACATCACCACGTCGGCGTCCTGTTCGATCGATCCGGATTCACGCAAGTCCGACAGCTGCGGTCGCTTGTCGTCGCGGCTTTCGACCTGCCGCGACAGCTGCGACAGCGCGATGATGGGAACGTTCAATTCTTTCGCCAGCGCCTTCAGGCTGGTGGTGATTTCCGTCACCTCCTGCACGCGGTTGTCGGAACGCTTGCCCGAGCCCTGCAGCAGCTGGATGTAGTCGACCACGATCAGGTCGAGGCCCTTCTGCCGCTTCAAGCGGCGGGCACGGGCGGTGAGCTGCGAAATCGACAGGCCGCCGGTCTCGTCGACATAGAGCGGCAGCGACTGCAACTCGATCGAATAGTCGCGAATCTTTTCGAAGTCGGTCTCGGTAATGCCTCCGCGCCGGATCGTGCTGGAGGCGATGCTGGTCTGCTCGGCCAGAATTCGGGTGGCGAGCTGTTCGGCCGACATTTCGCAGGAGAAGAAGCCGACGATGCCGCCATTGACGGATTTCATGGTGCCGTCGGCCTGGACTTCGGCGCGATGCGCCTTGGCGACGTTGTAGGCAATGTTGGTGGCGAGCGCCGTCTTGCCCATGCCGGGACGACCGGCGACGATGATCAAGTCGGAGGGCTGCAGGCCGCCCATCTTGTTGTCGAGGTCGCGCAGGCCCGTGGCAACGCCCGACAATTTGCCGTCGCGTTGAAACGCCTTGGCCGCCATATCGACGGCGACGGTGAGGGCCTGCGCAAAACGCTGGAAGCTGCCATCGTAGCGGCCGGACTCGGCCAGTTCGTAGAGCCTGCGCTCGGCGTCCTCGATCTGCGCGCGGGGCGCAAAATCTACCGGCGCATCGAACGCGACATTGACCATGTCCTCGCCGATCCGAATCAGGTCACGGCGCAACGCCAGTTCGTAGATCGTCCGCCCGTAATCCTGGGCGTTGATGATGGTGGTCGCTTCGGCGGCGAGGCGGGCGAGATACTGGCCGACCGTCATGCCGCCGATGTCGGTGTCGGCCGGAACGAAGGTCTTCAGCGTCACCGGGGTAGCGACCTTGCCCATCCGGATCAGGCTGCCGACGGTCTCATAGATGGTCTGATGGATCGGTTCGAAAAAGTGTTTCGGCTCCAGAAAGTCCGAAACCCGATAGAATGCGTCGTTATTGACCAGGATCGCGCCCAGCAGGCTCTGTTCGGCCTCGATATTGTGCGGTGCGCTGCGATAGGCCGGGGTTCCCGGATCGGGCGCGAGCTTGAGGACGTTCGAATCAGTCATGGCCATGGTCGGAGTATGCTTCGGATTGGGTCGTTATTTGGATTCGGGGGCGGGCGGCGATAAAGCGCCTGCCGCGCCGAAAGCGGAAGCGAAACTTCGCCGCTTATGCACCGCTCATTAAATGCGTGGATGAATCCTGACGGCAGCATGCGCGATGCTTGACGGGTTTTGGCAAACCCGGCGTTCCGGCGCGCCGCGCCTCGCAATGAAAAACCCGGGAAAATCTTTCGCGCTGCCTGAACCTCATCGCCCCGCGGGCACACCCATGCCAAGGACGACAAACGTTCCGAACCGCTATCCCGCGCTGAATCAGATCAGGAGGAGATAGATCAGAGCGACCAGGGCAGCGCCAACGCCGGTGGCAATCAGGGCGTAGTCGGTGCCGATGTCGGCCTGCGGATCGAACGACGATGGGTAGGTCTTCTGGGCCATTTCGGACGTTTAGGACAACCCGGCCAAACCTTATGTGAAGCAGATCACATCCGGTTAATTTTCTCTTGAGCCAGAGGCGCAAGGAACGGGTTGGCAGCGGCAGGATTGGTAACCCGGACGGATTAGGAATAGGCCATGGGCCAGCAACTTCAGCGATGGCAATCGGCAGGCGGCGAGAAATCATGGCTGTCGATGCTGATCGACACCATGGAGGAAGTTTCTCGTTCGGAACTGCGCAGCCAACCCTGCGATCGGTTGGTAGTGGCCGCCGTATGCGCGCAGCTTTCGCGTCCGGCGGCATCTTATGCCTACCAAGGATCCGGTCTCAGCCGGCGTCACTAGGACTTCGATCGCGCCGGCCTATTCGCCTGCGATTTGTAGCCGCGGCCGCTTGCTACGCTCGACTCCGCGAAGCCTGGCTTCTTCGTCTCCGATGTAATCCCGGGTCACCGGCACAACGCCCTGGCGCCTGGCGAGCTGGATCTGGAAGTTCATCATATTCTGTTTGCGGAACGACATTTCCGAGCACGCCAGGTAAAATTCCCACATCCGCGCAAATCGCTCGTCGTAGAGCCGCACCGCTTCTTCCCGCCGCGCCATGAAGCGTTCGCGCCACGCTTTCAGCGTTTCCGCATAATGCAGCCGCAGGATTTCGACGTCGCACACCAGCAGTCCGGCGCGCTCGATCGCGCGCATCACCTCGGATAGCGCGGGGATATAGCCGCCCGGGAAGATGTATTTGGTGATCCAGGGATTGGTGACGTCGGGCCCCTCCGAACGGCCGATCGAATGCAGCACCATTACGCCGTCGTCGGTGAGTAGCTCGGCGCACCGTCTGAAATAGGTTTCGTAGAAATCGACGCCGACATGCTCGAACATACCGACAGACACGATGCGTTCGAACGGGCCGGGAATGTCGCGATAGTCCTCGAGGAAGAACTTGGCCGATTGCATCAGGTTCTTCTCGGCCGCGCGGGCGTTCGACACCTGCAATTGCTCGGTCGATAGCGTGACACCGGTGAGGTTGGCGTCAGTCATTTCGGCCAGATAGAGGCCTAGGCCGCCCCATCCGGAGCCGATGTCGAGCACGCGGTCGCCGCGCCGGATCAACAGCTTGGCGGCGAGATGGCGCTTCTTGGCGAGCTGGGCGTCGTCGAGCGTCGCATCAGGCGTTTCGAAATAGCCGCAACTGTATTGTTTGTCGGCATCGAGGAAGAGGGAGTAGAGCCGGCCATCGAGATCGTAATGGCGCGCGACGTTGTTCAGGGATCGGCGGCGCGGATTGAACTGCTTGGCATGCCTGACCAGGTAACGCAGAAACCATTGCAGCCTGGCCCAGCGCGGCATTATTTCGGGCTGATCCATCAGGATCGCCAGCGCATCCGCAATCAAGCCATTCTCGACGACGAAGGCTCCGTCCATATAGACTTCGCCGAGCGCAAGTTCGGGGTTGAGGAGAACCCGGCGTTCGGCATCGGTGGTCAGGAATCGAGCCGCGACCGGCGCCCCGGTCCCGTCGCCGCAGCTGAATTTCGCTCCGCGCGCGGTCGTAAAGGTCATCGCGCCGCGGCGAATGAACTGCTGCAGGAAGTAACGCAACAAACGGTCCATCGAAACCACCAAACTGAGCGATCCCAACGAGGCTGGCGTAGCGGCCATCACACCCGGCGCAGGTCCAAACATAATAGTGATGGCGCGATGGCGCTAGTGCGTTGTACAAAAAGCGGATATTCGGAATTAGCGCGTTCACGCGGATGCGTTATATGTGCGCTTCCATTCGCGTCATAATCGGCTAAAAGGTCACCGCTGCCACCCGTACCGGATTTGGGACGCTGGAAGCCAATTCCGCATCTGGAGAACTATGAGAATGTTGAGCCGAGCGCTCAGTTTAGCGACGGTGACGCTTCTGATCGGCGGTCTCGCGGCGATCCCGGTGCGGGCGCAAAATCTTGAGGCCGGCAAGAGCCCTTCCCAGATTTTTTCGGGCACCTGCAGCGCCTGCCACAAGGCGCCGCGGGGTCTCTTGAAGACCGTGCCGGCCGGATCGTTGCCGGGTTTCCTGCGCCAGCATTATACCACTTCCAGCGAGATGGCTTCGCAACTCAGCGGCTTTCTGATTGCCAACGGTGCGACCGATACCCGTAATATCGGTTCCAAGCCCACACAGCAGCCGAAGGATGCGAAACCCGCGGCACCCGAGCAGCTAGACCGCTTCGGCCGCCCGATACGGCCCGCGCCGACGCAGGAGGCCGCCAAGCCCGACGGTGAGCCGCAACAGGCCGCGATCGCTCCCGGTCCCGACGGCCGCAAATCGGCTGCCAAGCAGAAGCTGAGCAAGCGGGGCAAGCCGGGCGGCGAAGAGCCCCCCAAGGTCGATGCCGCCAAGGACGAGCCGGCAAGGGGCGAAGCAGCAAAAGACGACACGCCGAAGAGCGAAGCCGGCAAGGAAGAGGTGACGAAACCGTCCGGCGAGAGCAAGTCCGAGACCGCCAGGATCGATGCGCCGAAGGAAACCGTAACCCCGGCGCTGCGGCCCGATCCGGTGCCCCCGGTCACGCCGGCGCCGGCGGTGTCTGCTGCCGTTTCCAGCGGCACATCGGAGCCCGCAGTCGCGCCATCGCAGCCAGCGGCGCCCCCAGCCGTACCCCCGGCCGTGACGGCTTCCGCGCCGCCACTGCCGCCGGTTCCCCCTGCGGGACCGCCCGCGCCACCGATTTCCCAATAGACCTTGGCCCGGCCGTATTTCCAGCCCCTGGCCGGACTTGACCATTTCTAGAGTGTTACTCTAGAGTAATGATCTAGATGCCATTCGAGGGAGTGACCGTGGTCGCTGGCGCGCGCGAGGATCTGCTGGCCGCGGGATTGGCGGTGTTCGACCGCGACGGCTTCGAGGGCGCTACGGTTGCAGCCATTCGGTCCCGCGCGCGCGCATCCAACGGCAGCTTCTTCCATTTCTTCGGATCGAAGAAGGAGCTGGCGGGCACGCTGTTTCTGGAAGTGCTGCGGCGGTACCACGCCGCCATCGTCGCGGCGATCGATACGCGCTGCGGCGCGCAGGAGGGCATCGGTCGTCTGATCCGCGCGCATCTGGATTGGGTGGTGAATAACCGGCGCGAGGCGCGCTATCTGTTCGAGATTTCGCGCAGCGAATGGACCGAAGAGGTCAGGGACGCGCAGCGGGCGCAGAATTTGCGCCTCGGCGACGCCGTCGAGCGCTGGCGCGCGCCGCTGCTCGCGCGCGGCGATTTGTTGCCGATGACACCGACGCTGTTCTTCAGCCAGATCATCGGACCCGCGCAGATCTTCTGCCGCGGCTGGCTGTCGGGCCGCGACCGTACCGATCCGAGGCTTCAGGCCGACATCCTGATTGCCTGCGCGATCCGCGCGCTGGTGGCGCCGCAACCCGTTCGAGACACCGGAGGTGCGCCATGATGGAGGATGCCGACTTGAAGCCCGATTTGGACTTCGCGCCAATCGCACGACGAATCCGCGACAGCGTCGGTCGCCAGGGTTTCATGGGCCATGTCGGCGCGGAACTCTGCGAACTGGCGCGCGGCTCGTGCACGCTGGCGGTCGACCGGCGGCCGGAGCTGTTGCAGCAGCATGGCCTGTTCCATGGCGGCGTCACCGCCTTCCTGGTCGACAACGCGACCACGATCGCGGCGGCGACATCGCGCGGCCAGCCGGCCCTGACGGCGGAATACAAATTGAATCTGCTGTCGCCGGCGTCCGGCGAGCGCCTGATCTGCCGCGCCCGCGTGATCAAGCCCGGACGGCAGGTCGCAGTAGTTGCCGCCGATGTGTTTTGCGTCATCGACGGAATAGAGAAACACACCGCAACCGCGCTGGCGTCGATCGCGATGCTGCCGGGGGAAGTGACGGCCAGAATCCCAAGCCCGGCCTGAGGCCGGGCTTGGGCCATTCGGGCAGTCGGGAACGGCCTTACTTGTCGGAAGCGGCTTCTTCCTGCGGTTCGTCGTCGCGGCGGGCTTCCGGATCGAAGAATTCGCCGGCGGCGGCGAGCGCTTCGGCGGCCGCGTCCTGGTCTTCCTGACGCGTGGAGATGTCCTCGCCGCGGTTGATACGCTCGGCCTCGTCGGCGCTGCGCGCGACCGTCACGCTGACGGCGACTTCGACTTCCGGATGCACGGCGATGGCGATGTTGTGCTTGCCGATGGTCTTGATCGGCGCGTCCAGCATCACCTGGCTGCGGCTGATGGTGACGCCGTCCGCCTCGAACGATGCGATGATGTCGCGGACCGTCACCGATCCGAACAACTGACCGGTCTCGGAAGCCTGGCGCAGCACGACGACGTTGCGGCCGTCGATCTTTTCGGCGACCTTGGTGGCCTCGCCCTTGGCCTGCAGGTTGCGGACTTCGAGTTCCGCCTTCATGCCGTCGAACTTGGCGCGGTTATCCGCGGTGGCGCGCAGCGCCTTGTTGCGCTTCAAGAGAAAATTGCGGGCATAGCCGTCCCTGACGCGGACGACTTCGCCCATCTGGCCAAGCTTGGCGACGCGCTCCAGCAAAATGACTTCCATGTTGGTTCTCCTTTGAGGTGATGAGGATCGTGAAGTTGACGTGAGTGTGGATTTCAGGACGCAGGCAGGGGCGGCGGCCTCCCTTGCAGATAGCGCGCGCGAAATCCGAAAATGGTGTCGGCCATGCCGAGCGCCACCATCGCCAGAACCGGCCAGCCGAACACCATCACGATGGCGTAGGTGGCGCTCAGCCACAGCGCGCGGGTCTTCAACGCCAGCGTCAGCGTGTGCAGAACGGCAAAGCCGGTGAGTGCGTAGGCCATCATCAGGGCGGCGCTGACGATCTGCGCCAGGATAGCCAGCAATCCGCCGGTGAAACAGAACGCGAGGGCGACCGACAACGCCACCAGCGTCATCGGCGGCAGATAGGCGCTTTTCAAATCGGGCCAGGAGCGGTGCAGCCGTCCCGACGTTGCCGTGATTCGGGCGGCGAGCCAGAGGTTGAGCGTCAGGGTCATCATGGCGACGATGGCGGCTGCAGCCGGTGCGATGATCACGAGCGCAGCGACCCACTGCTCGGTCTCACCGGCCGAAGCCGCGTTGCGGGGCCCGAGGACGCGCAGCAGGCCGCGCTTCAGTGCGCCCGTGACGGTGGCGGCGTCGCCGCCCAGCGTCAGCAGCGCCGCCGCCGTGGTCAGGGTGGCGAAGCCTGCGATCCAGAGCAGGATGCGGCCGACCGGATACCATTCCATTGCCGGCGCAACAGGGGCCGCGCCGTTGCCGGACGGGACGCCGTTGTCGATCGGCCGGCCCAGCAGCGCGAGATGTCCGAGCCACCAGGCGGGCAGCGCGACGGTGAGGACAAAGGCGATGCAATAGGGCAGACCGAAGATCGCGCCGAGAACGGTGGCGGCGCTGATACCGCCGATGGTGGCGCTGAGCGGCCCCCATCCGAGTGCCGCCACCATCAGCGGCAGCGGCGCCAGATAAAACAGCACTAACGAAATCAGCGCGCCCGAGATGATCGAGGCGAACATCAGCGCCGACGCGCAGCCGGCCGCAATGGCGATGAGAACGATCATGGTCATCAGCTGTCCCGCTCCCTTCGAGCGGTTAGAGGTCCTTCAGAACCCCAACCATCGGCGACCGGACGACCCGGAAGCCTTATGAAGATATTCGATCCGCGGCGTGGACGCCGCGGATCGAAAATTTTGTTACCTGATCACGTAAGGCAGCAGACCGAGGAACCGCGAGCGCTTGATGGCGCGGGCGAGTTCACGCTGCTTCTTGGCGGAGACGGCGGTGATGCGGCTCGGCACGATCTTGCCGCGCTCGGACACGTAGCGCATCAGCAGCTTGGAATCCTTGTAGTCGATCTTCGGCGCGTTCGGACCCGTGAACGGGCAGGTCTTGCGGCGGCGGAAAAACGGACGGCGTGCACCAGCTTCAGCCATGATTCTTACTCCTCAACCGCTGCTTCGGCGTCGTCACGCGGACGGCGCGGACCACGATCACCACGATAGCCACCGCCATCGCGATCGCCCCGGAAACCGCCTTCGCGGTCGCCACGGAACCCGCCGCCACGGTCGTCGCGATCGCGGTCGCGATCGGCCTTGCGCATCATCGCCGAGGGACCTTCCTCATGCTCTTCGACGCGAACGGTGAGATAGCGGATCACGTCTTCGCTGATCCGCTCCTGCCGTTCGACTTCGGCGACCGCCGCCGAAGGCGCGTCGATATTGAGCAGCACGAAATGCGCCTTGCGGTTCTTGTTCATGCGGTAGGTGAGGGAGCGTACGCCCCAGTTTTCCATCTTCACGACCTTGCCGCCGAGACCCTCGACGATGCCGGTCATCTGGGTGGTCAGTTCTTCGACCTGCTGGGTGCTCGCATCCTGACGCGCGAGAAAAACATGCTCATAAAGAGGCATGGGTGTC
>JAYSPJ010000107.1:0-1929 GCA_043722155.1 Bradyrhizobium sp. | reverse complement strand
GCGTCGATACGGGTCCGGTGGTCCGCGCCGTCGATTCCCGGAATGCGATACAGCGTGTCGTTCCGCGTGATCGCGGCCCCGACAAAACCGCCGTCGAAGATATATGAGCCGCCGATCGAGCCACCGGCCGCCTGCGCCGCCGAGTTGGGCTGGCGGCCGTTGACCGGCCGGGTCTGGTCGAACACATACGGATAGCTCGGGATGTTGTAATCGCCGGCCTTGCGGCCATAGGCGTCGGCATGCACGGCGAAATTGCCGGTGCCAGCATCGAGCAGGATGCCGCCTTCGACGCCGCGATCGACCGAGCTGACCGCCGTTCGCGTTTCGACGGTCACGCAGGACGGCGACTGCACATTCGCAAGCGGAGCCTTGGCGGGGAGTCCGTAGGTCTGGAACGGTGCCGCCGCGCAGGATGGCAGGGCATCCGGAATCCGGTTGTTGGTCGCGCTGACGACGCCGCCGATCGCCGTCGACCCATAGCGCAAGGTCGCAGGTCCGCGGATCACTTCGATCTGGTTGGTCGAGAGCGGATCGATCGGGACGAAATGATCTTCGCCGAGGTCCGAAGCCCCGTTACTGCCGATGCCGTTTTCGACGATGCCGACGCGATTGACGTCGAGACCTCTGATGATCGGCCGGCTCGACGCGCCGGGCGCGAAGCTGGAGCCGGTGATGCCCGGCTTGGAAAACAGGAGATCGCCGAGCGTGGCGCCGCCCGCCCGGCGGATTTCCTCGTTCGGCACCACCGTGACCGTTGCGAACTGATCGGCCACGATCGGCAGCACGCCCTGTTGTGGCGCGGCGGCGACCGGGGCTGGCTGCGTCGCCGGTTCGCGATTGGGGGCAGGCACAGCGCGTGCGACGCGCGCCGGCGTTCGCGATGGGGTAATGTTCCGCCGCACGATCGGGCTGGGTGCGGTCACCGTGATTTCCGGCAGCTGCGTGGCGGGACGTGCTGCATCCTGAGCTGCGGCGCCGTTGCCCATCGCGCATAGCAGCAGCCAGCTCGCTCCGCTGAGGTGGAATGCTCGTCTTCCTTGGATTGTCATTGTCCTGATCCTGATGGAGCCGCGACCGGAATTCGTTTTCGTTGACGGGTTCGGAAAGCGCTTGCCGTCGATGTGCGACGGACCGATTTCGATTTGTCCCGGCAGAATCGGCCACGGACGCGCGGCGATCCCTTCCGGGAGCATCAAGCAATCGATGTCAGGAGGCGGGGGGAGCGCGAGGCTGGAAAGCAGCGCCGACCGGGCTCAGATCGACGAACCCGGCGCCAGTGGTCAGGTATACGAGTTCGATCGTCAGCGGCAGCGGCAACAGCGGCGGCGGTGCAAACAGCACTGAATGGGCGTGCGCGATGACGGCGCAGATGGCGCAATTCTCGCCCGGGTGCCGGTCGGAATCGTCGTGGGACGCCGGCAGCTGAGCGGACTGATCGACGACGTCGGGCGTGGCGAGGGCGGAAGTAATGTCGGACTGCGCTGCGACCGATTGAATCGCCAGCGCCGCCGCCTGCGCGGCGCCCGCGTGGAAATGCCCGAACGACAGCCCAAACTGCAGCGCCAGCGCCAACAGCGCCAGCCGCGAGCCGTGTTTGATGTTCGAGCGGAACCAGTTCATGCCGACAGGTGTCCCCACCGGGAGGCCGAGTTCATCCCGAAACCGCCCGATGTTACAATATAACATCGGGGGATATCGGCCGGGTGTCAACCGCAGTCGATCCGCCTATGGGGCGGATTGGCGAAGTCCGTGTGATTTGCGCAACGGCGGGCGCGATCAGCGCCCCTCGCGCAGCCAGGTCGCGGCGAACGCGCCGAGCAGCAGCAGCAGGCCGATCAGGCCGGCGAAGATCGGCAGCACGCCGACGCCGCGCACCACGCTGGCATCGCGCATCTTGACGCCCATCCAGCCATCGCCGCGGAAGATGCC
>JAYSPJ010000106.1:0-2015 GCA_043722155.1 Bradyrhizobium sp. | reverse complement strand
ACCCTCGTTCAACTCGCCATCGGACATAAGATTGTAGACGAAGCTGGCCGAGGTCTTGCGCTTCAGCCCAAGGCACATGCCAACCGCGATGGACAGCCCCTGCCCCAGCGAACCGCCGGAAATTTCCATGCCGGGCGTGTAGGATGCCATGCCCGACATCGGCAGGCGGCTGTCATCCGAGCCATAGGTTTCAATTTCGTCCTCCGGCAGGATGCCGGCTTCGACCAGCGCCGCATAAAGTGCGATGGCATAGTGGCCGATTGACAGCAGAAAGCGGTCCCGCCCCTGCCATTCCGGGTCGTCCGGCCGGTAGGTCAGCGCGTCGAAATAGGCAACCGCCAGCACATCGGCAATGCCAAGCGCCTGCGCGATGTAGCCTTGCCCCTGCACTTCCGCCATGCGCAACGCGTGGCGGCGGATGTTATAGGCGCGGCGGGCGAGGCTTACGTTGGAAAGTCTGTCTTGCATGGTCAAAGCACCCGGTCGGTCAAGGGATCAATCAGGATGGCCCGGTTAAGGTCAACCGCGTAGGTCACCGGCCCGCCCTGTTCATGCACGTCGTGCGCAGAAAGTTCGGCGGTCACCGCAACGCCGCCGATGCGCGAGGTCACGAAGGTGCGGGTTCCCGTCGGCTGAATAAGATCCGCCGTGGCCGCGATGTGGGCGATGCCAGGGCCGGGCACACCCTCGCCAGCCCGGCTCAAATGTTGCGGCCGGATACCGAAGATGATGTCCCGCTCGCCCCCGCCCGGAACCGTCCTGGTCGCGGGAAGTTCCAGCGTCTCTCCCGTCCGCAGCAGGATTGCCGCGCTATTGCCGCGAAAAACCAGTATTGCCGGGATGAGGTTGATCGAGGGCGAGCCGAGGAAGCCTGCGACAAAGCCGGTGGCAGGACGCTCGAACAGGTCTAGCGGTGCGCCCTGCTGCTCGATCCGACCGTCCCGCAGGATCACGATCCGGTCGGCCAGCGTCATCGCTTCCACCTGATCGTGCGTTACGTAGATCATGGTGGTCGCGATGTCGCGGTGCAGCCGCTTGATCTCGGCGCGCATCTCGTCGCGCAGCTTGGCATCAAGGTTTGACAGCGGTTCGTCGAACAAAAACAGCTGCGGCTGCCGGACGATGGCGCGACCGATGGCCACGCGCTGGCGCTGGCCGCCCGACAGCTCGCGCGGGTAGCGCTTCAGCAGCGGGCCGATGTCCAGCATCGCCGCCGCATCCTCCACGCGCTTGCGGATCTCCGCCTCCGGTTCTTTGCGCGCGCGCAGGCCGAAGGCTATGTTGTCGTAAACGGTGAGAAACGGATAAAGCGCGTAGTTCTGAAACACCATGGCGATGTCGCGGTCGCGCGGCCGCATCTTGTTGACGACGTGTCCTCCAATGGCAATTTCCCCGTCGCTGATCTCTTCCAGCCCGGCGATCGTGCGCAACAGGGTGCTTTTGCCGCAGCCAGAAGGTCCGACAAAGACGGCGAACTCCCGATCCTTGATGGTAAGGTCGATGCCTTTCAGCGCATGGAAGTCCCCATAATATTTGTGAAGGCCGGTGATCCTGACATCCGCCACTGGGAATTCTCCTAACCCTTGACCGCGCCGAGCGAGATGCCGCGCACCATGTAACGCTGCATTAGGCAGACGGCGATGAAGATCGGCAGCGTGCCGAGCACGGACATGGCGGCGATCTTTGACCAGAAATTCGACTGGCCGCCGAAATATTGCGAAAGCTGAACCGGAAAGGTGATGACATTGGTGCGCGTCAGGACCAGCGCGAAGATGAAGTCGTTCCAGGCGAAGACGAAGGTGAAGACGGCGGTGGCCATCAGCCCCGAGCGGACCATCGGGAACACCACCTTCCACAGCATCTGCCAGCGCGTGCAGCCGTCGATGAGAGCGGATTCCTCAAGCTCCAGCGGAATGTCGGCGATGTAGCCGCGCATCATCCAGATCACATAGGGCAGGTTGAAGGCGGTATAGAGCAGGATCAGCCCGAAATGCGTATCGACCATGCCAAACTTC
>JAYSPJ010000105.1:0-19758 GCA_043722155.1 Bradyrhizobium sp. | reverse complement strand
ATCTTGATCTCGGGGAACCGCTTCTGGAACTCCTTGATCACCCGCTGTTCGACTTCGGCGAAATTGGCGGTGTAATAGACCAGCTTGCCTTCCTTTTTCGCCGCCGCGATCAGTTCGGGCGAGCCGAACTCCTGCGCCTGCGCCGGCGGCGCGCCCAGCGCGAGCGCGAGGCCGGCGGCGCCGGCTATCGCGACGAACCTGGTAACGAACTTGGTAGCGATGCTGGCAACGATTCTTTTATTCATGGCCGATCCTCCCTTGGTTTCAATTATCCCGCACGGGCAACGCTGCCCTGGGCCTGCCCGCGCGACAGCCAGTTGGCGCCCCCGATGAGCACGCCGAGCAAAACCGTCTGCACCAGGCTGAAGGCGGCGGTCTTGCCGAGATTACCGCCTTCGTAATAGTCGAGCAGCAGCACCGACATCACCATGGTGTTGCTGGTGTAGAGAAACAGCGATGAGCCGAGTTCGCGGATCGCGAGCACGAACAGCAGCGTCATTGACGCGATCACGCCCGGCCGCGCCAGCGGCAGCACGATGGTCCGGATGGTGCCGAGCATGCCCTTGCCGCAGACCCAGGCGGCTTCCTCGAGCTCACGGTGGATTTGCAGGAACGAGGTCGACAGCGCCTTGACGGTATCCGGCATGAAGCGCGCGATGAAAGCCAGCGCCAGGATCCAGATGGTGCCGTAGAGCCCGCCGGGGATGCCGATCCAGGCCCACAGATAGGCGACGCCGACCACGAGGCCGGGGATGGCCACCGGCAAGGTCGAGATCAGATCGATCGAGCGCCGGCCCGCCACCTTGGTGCGATGGATGGTGTAGCCGATCGCAAAGGCCAGCGCGCCGCCGACCACCGCCGTGATGACGCCGACCTCGATCGCATTGTAGATCGAGCGCAGCGTCAGCGGATTGTCGAAGATGCTGTGGAAATGCATCAGCGAATATTGCCGCATGTCGAACAGGCTGGCGACATCGCGGATGAACATGAATTTGCGGAACGCCGCCACGATCAGGGCCAGACTGGGCAGGATCACGACCACCACCAGATAGACCATGCCGAGGCCGAAGGTGAACCAGCGCCACCGTCCGAGATCGAGGTTGCGCGGCCGGTAGGCCTTGCCGGCCACGGTGGTGTAGCTGCGCCCGCTCAGCACCCGCTGCTGCAGGAATACCAGCGCGCCGGTCACCACCATCAGGATGATCGCGACCGCGGCGGCGGTGTTGTAGAGCGGCGGCGACCAGTTGGTAAGCTTGAAAATGTAGGTGGTCAGCACGCTGATATTGGTCGGTGCGCCCAATACAGCGGGGATGCCGTAGATACCGAGCATGACGATGAAGGACAGCAGCATGCCGGACACGATCGCCGGCATGATCAGCGGGAATGTCACCGAGAACACGGTGGCGAACGCGCTGGCGCCGGAAATCTCCGCAGCCTCTTCCAGGCTCGGATCCATGTTGCGCAGCGCCGAGGAGGTAAACATGTAGACATAGGGCGCGTAATAGATGCCGAACACGAACACCAGGCCCCACAGCGAGTAGAAATCGACCCGCCAGTCGAGACCGATCCATTTGAACAGGGTGTTGATCAGCCCGGTCTTCGGCGAGCCGAGGATGGCCCATGCCACGCCCGCGACCAGAGGCGGCGCGAACAGCGGCAGGATGCTGGCCGCAGCGATAAAGCCCTTGAACGGCGTGTTGGTGCGCACCACGATCCAGGAGAACGCCAGCCCGATCACGACCGCGATCAGGGTGCCGCCGCCGCAGGCGATCAGCGTATTGAACAGCGCCTCGGCAACATTCGGGTTGGCGAGCACGACGAGGAAATTGGCGATCGACAGGTGGTTGAGGCTGAAACCGTCGATCACCGGATTGGTGTCGGTCAGCGCGCCCAAGAGCAGCGTGAGCAGCGGATAGATCACCAGAAAGCCGAGGATCGCCAGCAACAGCGCGACCCAGGAGCCGGCCAGGACCCGCCGACGCATGCCCTCGCCGCCGCTGCGCGTCACCTCGGTGCGCCGGCCCGCCTGTCCGTTCAAAGCGTTCTTCCCCTTGGCCGGCGAGCGGCTTAATTTATTGTTATGCGGCCAAGCCTAGTCGATCACGCCGCCGGCGGGAAGTGGCAGAAGGTCGCTCCGAGGAATTGATTTTGTCGCGGATGGCGGACCCGCGTCGGACATCGCCGGAGCGGGCCCCGAAGGCATTGCCGAAGGATATTCCCGAAAAGCCTGTCGCGGCTCTTCAAGCAGCACTCCGGGATACCAAGGTCATCGAGCGGTTCGGGAGCCTCGGCGCCAAGCCGGTCAAGGCCGGACTCGCGACGCCGGAAGCACTGAAGGCACATCTGGCGGCCGAAGTGCCGCGGTGGGGAGCCGTCGTCAAGGCGGCAGGCGCGAAAGGGAATTGAGCTTCCCGCCAAGGCGGCCTATCACCCATAGCTGATGCGCGACCATTCGTGCCCCGGAGACTTTCCATGAAGACCTACGCCATCGCAGCGATCCCGGGCGACGGGATCGGCACTGAAGTCGTTGCCGCGGGCGTGGAGGTCCTGCACGCGCTGGCCCAGCGCGACGGCAGCTTCACGTTCCGGGTCGACCATTTCCCCTGGGGGTCCGCGTATTACAAGGAACACGGCATCATGATGCCGGAGAATGGCCGCGACCAGATCAGGAATCACGATGCCATCCTGTTCGGCTCGGCCGGCGCGCCCGACGTACCCGATCACATCACCCTGTGGGGCTTGCGCCTCGCCATCTGTCAGCCGTTCGATCAATACGCCAATGTCCGGCCGACCCGCATCCTGCCCGGCATCACCAGCCCGCTGCGCAACGTTCACGGCAAGGAACTCGACTGGGTCATCGTTCGCGAGAACTCCGAAGGCGAATATGCCGGCGTGGGAGGCCGCGTCCACAGGGGGTTGCCGCTCGAAGTCGCCACCGACGTTTCGATCCTGACGCGCGCCGGCGTCGAGCGCATCATGCGCTTCGCGTTCCGGCTCGCGCAGTCGCGGCCGCGCAAGCTGCTGACCGTCGTCACCAAATCCAACGCCCAGCGCCATGCGATGGTGATGTGGGACGAGATCGCCGTCGAGATCGCGGCCGAATTTAGCGACGTGACCTGGGACAAGATGCTGGTCGACGCGATGACCATGCGCATGGTCATGAAACCGGAAACGATCGATACCGTCGTGGCAACCAATCTGCATGCCGACGTGCTGTCGGATCTCGCCGCCGCGCTCGCCGGCTCGCTCGGCATCGCACCGACGGCGAACCTCAATCCGGAGCGAATTTATCCCTCGATGTTCGAGCCGATTCACGGCTCGGCCTTCGACATCATCGGCAAAGGCATCGCCAATCCGATCGGCACATTCTGGTCTTCCGTCATGATGCTGGAGCATCTCGGCGAGCCGGCCGCCGCCACGCGATTGATGCAGGCGATCGAGCGCGTCACCGCGAACCAGCGCTTCCATACGCCGGACCTCGGCGGCAAGGCCCGGACGGCGCAAGTCACGGCGGCTGTCATCGACTCCATCCACGGCGCCAACGACTGACGCGCCTGGCGTGGGCATGATCCCCCATCTTCGCGTCTCGCATCGACCGGTTACAAACGGCCCGAATGCGCCGAGGCCCTGGAGGCCGCGAGCGCCAAGAGCGTCTCTCGCAACCGGCCCCGGATCGGATTAGCTTGGGCCGCCTGGCCGGATCAACCGGCCGGCACGTGCATTGGGAGGATGTGATGACACGCGACGTGCAGCGCGATCCGGAAGCAATGATTTCACGACGAACGCTCGTCCACGGCTTGGCGATATCAGCCGGGGCCACCATGGTCGGGGCCGGCGGCGCGCTGGCCCAGCAGGGCGGCGAACTGGGGCCGCCGTCAACGGTCACCACCCCGCCGCGCGATTTCAGTCCTCGTGGCGCCCCGACCACCTATTTCTGGGACCCCGACATCATCGCGGTCGATCCGTCGTTCAATAACCTCGCCCAGCCCAACGCGCCGATCCAGCGCCTCTATACGGGATTGCTGTGGGCCGAAGGCCCGGCGTGGAGCGCGCAGGGCCGCTATCTGCTGTGGAGCGATATCCCCAACAATCGGCAGATGAGATGGTCGGAGGACGACGGCCGCGTCACCGTATTCCGCTCTCCGTCCAACAACTCCAACGGCAACTCGTTCGACTTCCAGGGCCGGCAGCTCTCCTGCGAGCATCTCACCCGCAGGGTGGTGCGCTACGAGCACGACGGCACGGCGTCCGTGCTCGCCGACAACTTCAACGGCAAGAAGCTCAACTCGCCCAACGACGTCGTCGCCCACCCGGATGGCAGCTACTGGTTCACCGACCCGCCCTATGGCGGTCAGCTCTACGAGGGCGAGCCTGACGTTGCGGGAGGCCCCAGCAATGCGGGCGGCAAGCTCAATCCACGGATCGGCCAGCCGGCCGGCTTCGTGCCGGGCAAGCGTGAGCTGCCGACCAACTGCTACCGTATCGATCCGAGCGGCCGCCTTGATCTCGTGGTGAGCGAGGACCAGGTTCCGGATCCGAACGGCCTCTGTTTCTCGCCCGACCACAAGAGGCTGTACGTCGCCAGCACCGGCAAAGGGCCGGGCGACAGCGGGCCGGGCGGCAAGGGCGACATGTTCGTGTTCGATGTCGGCGCCGACAACAAGCTCACCAATCAGAAGCGGTTCAGCGACTTCATGATTGACGGCGTGAAATGCGGACCGGACGGCGTGCGCTGCGATGTCAACGGCAATGTCTGGGCCTCGAGCAATGCCGGCCGCCGCGTGGGCTATAGCGGTGTGACGATTTGGACGCCGGACGGCAAGCTCATCGGCCGGATCCGCCTGCCCGAGGTGTGCGGCAACATCTGCTTCGGCGGCCCCAAGCGCAACCGCCTGTTCATGGCCGCGAGCCAGTCGCTCTACGCCGTGTATACCGCCACGCAAGGCGCGGGACCGGGCTGACCGGTCCGGCCCCGCTCCATGGGGCAAAGGAAGCGGCGGCGTGACCCGCCGCCGCTTCCTTGACGTTAGCACAATTCGCGTCCTGGCTTCTCACGCTGATCCGGGGTGATCGGAATTCATTGACAAGTTGTTGTGACGGCCTGTTTCGACCATTTCCAACCCACCGCGGGTCCAAAAACCGTTTCAATCGAAATCCCGACTCATTGTGGTCGCATCACCTTCACGTTGGCCTTGTAAGACCCGCGCGACAACAACGCACCGGGGCAGCCATGAACGCGGAATTCGACTACGACCTCACCCGGGATCAATGGGAAGCGCTGAAGGCGCTTCGCCTGCCCGCAGCCGAACGCCGCATCGTGGATCGACTGGCTGTCGAGAGCCTGATCGTGCTTCAGCTTGCGGCCATGATCGGCGATGGTCCGGTCATTACGCCGAAAGGGCGCAGCGTACTGCTGCGCGGTTCACCGCAGCTCTGGGATGTGGCGGCATGACGCGCGCGCCTAGCGCGGCAGCAGCCTCGCATCGCGATATCTCTCGATCTGATCGCGGATCATGGCAATCGTATCGACGCAGGCATTGAACCCCGCGCGCCGCAGCCGGCCGGTATCGGTCAGAAGGTCCCATTCCTTGGCGAACACGAAATCGGCGAACTCCCATGACGCAAGGCTTTCAAGCGGGCGCGGTTCCAGCCCATGCCGCGCCACGATCCGGTCCCACACCGGCCCCTTGTCGGCCATCCATCCGGCAAGCTTGATGCGGCGCGGCACGCCACAGGGAATGCCGAACCATTGCGCCAGCAACGGCCAGACCTGGCACCACCGAAAGCTGTCGCCGTTGGTGACATTGAACGCGGCATTTTTCCCTGTCTCGTGCGTGGAGACAAAGACGATCGCCTCGGCGAGACAAGTTGCGTCCGATAGTTCCGAAAGCACGGAATAGCCGGCGGCGCTCCCGGGAAAGTCCAGGGGCACATTGAGCTCCCGGCAAATCGCCGCATAGGCGCCGAGCACCGTAATGAGATTTCTGGAACGGTTGGGCGCGAAGTCGCAGATATAGGACGGTCGCGACGCCGACCAGCTCCAGCGCGCACGGGCCGCGCGCGTGCTCAACATGTCCTGTTGATCGTAATAGAAGTTCGGCGGCAAGTGGCGAGGGTCGTCTTCGCGCGATGGCGTCGGGTACGGGCCGAGATGCATGCCATACCACTTGGTGCCTTCCAGCAGATGAACGTGCTCAAGTGCATCCGAACGCGTCTCGAGCGCGTCCAGCGTCGCCGCCAGCATCGCGACATTGCCCTCGACATCCTCGACCCCGCCCTCCCGAAACGGCGCGCGGGCGGCGAAAAACGCATGCGTCACCGGTTCGATCGCCGCCAGCGCGCGCCGGCAGGACGCGGGATCGGTCAAATCGGCGACGATGTGCGTGAACGGCGCCTCGCCGGTTGGTGCCGTGCGCGACATGCCGTAAACGCGCCATCCGGGCCGACGCGCCAGCGCGGCGGCGACGGGACCGCCGGTGGCGCCGGTAGGCCCGATGACAAGTGCGACCTGATCAGGCATTTGAGCCAAACCCCGCTTGTTGGAGACGTCTGCAGCTATCGGCGATGTCGGCGTCGGGGTTAAGCGAAATCACCTCCAGCATCGGCAGCTCGGCATATCCGATCTCTTTCATGGCAGATGCAATGCCCGTGAGCGGGACGTCGCCGCATCCCAGGGGATCGTGCTTGTAACTCTGCCGTGTGGTATCGGAAAAATGCACCAGGCTGAGCCGGTCGCGAACCCTTCGCAAACCGTCAGTCGGAGCCTCGCCGATGAAATGGGCGTTCGCCACATCGTAGATCACGCGAATGCTGTCGTCACCGTAGCCATCGACCACGGTCATCAGCGACTCCGCGTCCGGCAGGAACGCGAATGGCATATTCTCGATCAGAAGACGGATACCAACCTGCCGTGCCAGAGGCGCCAGCGTATCCAGGGCGCGATAGAAATGCGAAATCATGCGGTCGCGCGGCATCGGAAACAGCGGATTGGGTTTGCCGGGACCGACAATGATCCCGCCTGCTCCCAGTTCACCGGCGCAGCGAACGAACTGGACCAGCAGATCGAGGGTGTAGGCACGCATTTCTTCCGCGGCCGCGGCGATATTCATGTCGACATTGGGCATGTTGACCGACACCAGCCGCAGCCGCTCTTCGCAGAGATTGCGCAAGCGGCGCAGCGCTTGGGCGTCGAGTTCGGCCGGCCAGAGATGGCCGGGATAAAACATCAGCTCGACCCCGCCATACCCCTGGTCGGCCAACCGCGCGACCGTATCGGCCGCGGCGCCGTCAAACATGTAGGAGTAGGTGTTCACGCCAAAAGCAGCGGCTGGGTTGGTCATGCTTGTCCCCTATGCCGGGCGGGCGCCTCTGAAGCGGTTTGCGCCAGGTGGCGGCCGGCGATGTAGCCGAATGTCAGCGCCGGCCCGAGCGTGATGCCGGGACCCGGATAGTTTCCGTTCATGATCGATCCCATGTCGTTGCCGCAGGCATAGAGACCGACGATCGGTACGCCATTCCTGTCAAGGACCCGCGCATCCGCATCGGTTCGAAGGCCGACAGCGGTGCCGAGGTCCGCCGGATAAATCCGAAGCGCATAAAACGGTGCACGCTCGATCGGCGCGATGCAAGGATTGGGGGGGTGGCCGGCGTCGCCGAGGTGACGCTGATAGATCGTCGTGCCGCGCCCGAATTCCGGGTCGCTGCCCATTCGCGCATGCGCGTTATAATTGTCCACGGTCGCCGCCAGCACCGACTTTTCAACGCCGATGGAATCGGCAAGACCGCCAATGCCCGAAGCCTCGATCAGTTCGCCGCTTCTGACGTATCGTCCGATACGCCAGGTAAACGGCTTGATACGACCAAGCCCGTAGGTCCAGAGAAATTGACGGTCGCAGACAAGGTAGAACGGACGACCCGCGGTGTCGTTGCCGTCTGCCAGCATGGCGCGTACAAACTCGTGATATGAGAGCGCTTCGTTGACGAAACGCCTTCCCGACGCATTGATCGCGATGACCCCCGGTTTCGCCCGGTCGGTGACCGTGTGCGGGAAAACGCCCTGGCTGCCATCGGCCCGCCGAAACAGGGACGCGGGCACCCAATAGGCGGGATCTGCAACACGCGTGCCGATGCTGGCACCGCCCGCCATCGCCAGACGCAAACCGTCCCCTGTCCCGGCTGGAGCCGCGGCGGAGACAGAACCAGCGGCAGCGGAAAAGTACTGTTCGCGAAGGCCTGCATCATGGGAGAAGCCTCCCGTCGCCAGCACGACGCCCTTGCGCGCCGCGACCGACCGAACGCCGGATGAACCGGCTATGCGCACGCCGCGAACGACATCGCCGTCGATCAGCAGTTGCTCGACGCTGGCGCCGAACAGGATCTCGACGTTTTGGGCAAGCAGCGAGGCGTAAAGGCGCGCCGCCAGTGCATTGCCCAGATGCAGCGTCGTGCCTCGGGACGCGCGAAGCCGTTGCAGCGCATAGTGCGAAATCAGGCGCAGCGAGCGCAGCGTCGAGCGCAACGAACGCCCGAATTTGCGAAGGTGCGGAATGTCGAGCCGGTTGACCATCATGCCGCCGAACAGAGTGAATTCCGGCAGCGGCGGGCGCAACCGCCCAAAATTCATTCCGAGTTTTGCCCCGTCGAACGTGGCGGGCTCCAGCACCCGACCCCCGGCCGTGGCCCCCGGCAGGTCCGGATAATAGTCGGGATACACCTTCACCGGCAGGAGCCGGGCCTCGGTTTTCGCTTCGAGATACTCGACCGCCTCCGGACCGCGCGAAAGAAAGATTTTTCGCAGGTCGGCATTTTCCGTTTCGGGGACGGTGCTGGCGAGATAATCGGCGGCGTCGGACGGGCTGTCAGGCAGACCCGCCTGTTTCATCCGGGCGTTGACCGGGATCCAGACCATCCCACCCGACCACGCCGTCGTCCCGCCGACAAATTCAGTCTTCTCGATCAGGAGAACGCTCAGTCCCTCCGCGGCAGCGACCGCGGCCGCCGTCATGCCACCGGCGCCCGCGCCAATGACGACAACATCGTAGGCGTCGGAAACCGACATGGCGCTCATGCCCGCGCGGTTAGGAATGCAGCCAAGGTCAGAGAGCCTTGCCGTCGTCGGTCACCGGCGATGTGATCACCAGAAATACCAGATCGACCAAACCGGAATTTGAGATGGCGTGTTCAACGCCCGGTGGCAGAAAGATAAAATCATGCTTGCGCACGACATGGTTCTTGCCGGCGATCTCCATCAGCCCCTCGCCTTCGAGCACGTGGTAGATCTGCTCCTGAACCTGATGCTTGTGCGTGGCAACATGCGCCATCGGCTGATACATGGAAATCCGGTAGTCGAGATGACGCGAGCCTGCCGTCTCCGGCATCACCAGCGGCTTCGACAGGGCGCCGCCGAAGTGATTGGGAAATTCGCGCCAGGGCACTTCGGCGATATTGCGGATGAAGGCGCCGTTCTCTTCAAAAGCCATCCTGAATCTCCCTGCTGTCTCTATCCTTGGCCGGCACGCTTTGCTCCGAAGCGGGCGACGAAGTCGACTGCCTCGCGTCCGGCAATCTGCCCGAAAACCAGCGCGCGCAACATCGCAACGGCGTTCGGCGCGCTGCCATAGAAATGCCCGGTGGTTTCGCCGGCCGCGTAAAGGCCTGGCATCGGCCCTCGCCCGCGCAGCACTTCCGCCTTCTCGTTGGTGGCGAGACCGCCAAATGTATAGGCGAGCCCGCCGACCAGGGGATACGCGAGAAAGGGCGGCTTTGCTATCGGGCGCGCCCAGTTCGATTTCGGCGGCTCCAATTCCCCAGCGGTAGCCAATCCATCGCAGCGCGTTGCGTCGAATTGCGCAGCATTGCCGGTTGCCGCAGCGTTAAATGCCTCGACCGTCTCTCTCAGATTTCGACCGGGAACCCCGATCTGCGCCGCAAGGTCTGCGAGCGACTGCGATTGATACGGCGGCACGTCCGACCGGATCGCGCGCTGATAGCCTTCAATATCGAACAAGCGGCTGTCGAGAATCGCATAGGCGATACTTTTTGGTCTGGCGAAGTGGATATCCCGGGCGAAAGCTTCCCAGGTTTCGTGCACGAGACATCGGCCTTCGTCGAGGAAACGGCGGCCATCCTGATCGACCACGATCCCATAGGGGTAGACCAGCACAACCGGCGCGGAGCTCTTGCTGCGCGGATCGATCGGTTCGATGTGCATGCCGTTCCAGTCGCCGGAGACGCTTGCGCCCCGATCCGTCGCGATGCGGATGCCGTCGCCAGTGTCGAAGCGCGTTCCGGGTGAAATGAGTTTGATGGTCTCGGCCGCGGTGCCGAAATGCGCGCGCATCATTTCAGGGTTACCCTGAAATCCGCCCGAGGCGAGAATCACGGCGTCGGCGTCAAGCGTGGCTGTGACCCCGCCACTCGACTGGATCGCGATGCCACTGACGCGATCGCTCTTCGCCAATACCAGCTCCTTCGCCTCGTGTTCGTAGAGAACCTTTACCCCTTCGCGTCTCGCGGCCATGAGTAGTTTTTCGACGATAGCCCTGCCGCCGCCCACGGGCTGGATACGGGCCGGACCGGCGCTGAGATAATAAACCGGAGTGACGAACTCGACACCGTGGGCCTGAAGCCAGCCGATGGTCTGGACCGCGTTGTCAGCGAGCGTCCTGAAGTAGCGGCGATCGGCCAATCCACCGGACGCCTCAAGCATATCGTCTTCAAAGCCGGGCGCGATCCGGTCGGGGGCCGCGAGCCGAATATAGGACGGACTCCAGTGGGTGTTTCCCCCGGCGTCGGCTTCGCGCGATTTCTCAAGCAAGGTGATGTCGACACCCAGGCCGCGGCTGCGCGCCTGCTCGGCCGCCGAGAGGGCCGCTGCGAGGCCCGCCGCGCCGTGACCGACCACCACCAGCTTTGGAAGATTTCGCGTCATCTTGAGGAAATCACAGCTCGGACCCGCAGCTCAGGTGATCAGCGCACCCCCATCGATATAGACGATCGATCCTGTCGCAAAGCCGATCGTCATGAAAGCGAGGATCTGGCGTGCGATATCCTCGCCGGTGCCGACGCGGCCGACCGGCAGACTGGCCGCCGTCTTGGCGAGCATGTCGCGGCGCGCCTCTTCCGGCATGGCGGCGCGGATCGGCGTATCGATGATCCCCGGTGAGACGGCGTTGACCCGCACCGGCGCCAGTTCGAGCGCGAGGCTGCGCGCCAGCGACTCGATCGCGCCATTGGCGGCACCGACAATGGCGGAATTCGGCCGCGGCCGAATGCTCAGGAAGCCCGAGACCAGCGTGAGCGATCCGCCGGGGCGGATGTCGGCCGATCGCGCGACGCGCCAGGCGCCCCAGAACTTGCTTTCCATGGTAGCGCGTACGTCGTCCATCGCCACGGTCTTGAAAGGACCGGTGCGCAACTGCGCCGCCGTGACCACGACATGGTCGACCGGGCCGCAACGGCGGAACAAATCAGCGATGCTCTCGTCGCTGGTGACGTCAGCGGAAATCGCGATGGCATTCAGCCTGGCTGCGACCGCATCCAGTCGATCGACGTTGCGGGATGCGATGATGACATCGGCGCCTTCCCGCTTGGCCAGTTCGGCGGTCGCAAGACCGATACCGGAAGAACCTCCGACGACGACGACTTTCTTGCCTGCAAGCAGCATTCTGTTTCCTCGATCCTGGTTTCTTGGCGGAGGCAGGGACGGTATCGGCGCGAACGACGATCAGGTCGGATCAAATCGCGTCCCAATGCCCGGCTTGCTTCGCCCGAGGCCGGGCAACTCCCAGATACCAGCGCCGGAAGGATTGATGTCGGCGGCGATATCGACATCGATCAGGTAAGGTTTGTTGGCGGCGATGCCCTTGCGAATGGCTTCGCCGAGATCGCCGGCGCGGTCGACGCGTACGCCTTCGACGCCGCAGGAGCGCGCCATGGCGGCGAAATCCGGATTGTAGCGCGCGCCGGTGGTCGGGTCATGGAAGTCGGTGGCGAGTTCGCGGCCGCCGAGATAGCCGCGCTGCAAGCCCCGGATCGAGGCATAGGCGTAGTTGTTCCAGACCACCCAGACCACGGGCAGGTTATATTCGACCGCCGTCCCCAGCACGTTGGCGTGCATGAAGAACGCGCCGTCGCCGCACACTGACACGCAGGGTCGGTCCGGTGCGGCGAACTTCGCCCCCATCACGCCGGCAACGCCGAATCCCATCGGGCCAAAACCCATCGAGCCGATCAGCGAGTCCGGCCGCTTCGGCTTGCAGAAACTGAGCAGCCAATTGTGGTGGACGCCGATGTCGCTGACAAGGATCGCATTCTCGGGCAGCGCCTTGTCGATCTCGAGGGCCGCGCGCTGCGGATTGATCGGCGTGGTGTCGTCGGAAAAACCCGGGGCGACGAACTTGTCCCATTCCTGGCGATAGGTATCGATCTGCGCCAGCCATTTCTTGCGGGCATCGGTGCGCCTGGTCAGGTCGGCGCGGCGGTCGAGCTCGGCATGGACCTGCCGCAGGAAGGTGCGTACGTCGGCCATCAGGCCGAGCGCCACCGGATAGTTGCGGCCGATTTCGTCCGGATCGATATCGACGTGAATCAGCCGGGTCGGCGGAATGTTGAAGGAATAGCCCGGGATCCAAGAACTCGAGGTGCGATCGTCGAAGCGCATGCCCATCGCCAGCAGCACGTCGGCCTGGCGCGTCGCATGATTGGCCTGGTAATGGCCGGCGCGCGCGACGAGACCGAGCGCCAGCGGATGATTGCAGTCGATAGCGCCGAGGCCCGAGGCCGACGCCGCCACCGGAATTTGCAGCCGCTCCGCCAGTTTCAACAATTCCTCGGCTGCGCCGCCATAGCGCACGCCCTGGCCGACGATCATCACCGGCCGCTCGGCGCCAAGCAGCATGTCGACCGCCTTGATCACGCCTTCCGGATCGGCGCCGCAGCGGCTCGAAATATTGCCGTTCCAGGCATGCGCATCCGGCGCCTCCTCGGCGGCCGATTCCATGAATACGTCGAAGGGAACGTCGAGCACCACCGGACCCGGACGACCCGTGGTCATGGTCTTCCAGGCCTGCCGGATCGCCAGCGGCACCATCTCGCCCCGCGTCGGCTGGAACACCTTCTTGCAGTAGGACCGCACGGTGGAGGGAAAGTCGGCCTGATAGTGCCGGTACAGTTCCTGAAACGCGCCACGATTGAACTGGCTGGTCGGCACGTTGCCGGTCACCGCCAGGAACGGCACCGAGTCGAGAAAGGCGTTGCCGAGCGAGATCGGCAAGTTCGCAGATCCCGGGCCACAGGACGTAAAGGTGGCGGTCGGCCGCCCTGAAACGCGGTAATAGACGTCAGCCATGAAGCCGGCGACGCTCTCGTGATGCACCGAAATGGTCTTCAGTTCGTCGGAACGCTCATAAAGCGCGTCGATGAACTGGATATTGCCGTGCCCGCAGAGGCCGAATACCTGTGGAACTTTCTCCTGGATCAGATAGTCGACAATAACCTGGGCACCATTGAGCGTATTACCTGACGCCATTGCATTACTCTCCTGCTCGCTCAACGATACAAGCGGCCCAAGCAAATGGGGCCGCCTCCGACAACTTCGACCGGCGGGCGAAACCTATTTCCCATAATACTGTACGTCAATTGATATTGTGGTATGCTTGATACAGTTACTGAACGCGCCGATCGGGACGCTGTTCAGTCGTTCCGATCGCCTGATAGAGTGCGGCACCGTCGCGTGGAGATGATATCTGTGAGATCGCGGACCAAGCCAAAGAGCAGCGAGAAACCGGCAATGCCGCGCAAGACGGCGATCGCCAAGCTGGTGCAGCCTCCGCAGGCCGATATCGACGACGACGCCGACGACCGGCAGCGGGTCGGTGTTCAGTCGCTCGGTCGCGCCTTCGCGATTCTCGAAGAGGTGGCGCGTCACCGTGACGGCATCGGGCTGGCCGACCTCAGCAAACTGGTTGGCCTGCACAACTCCACCACGTTCCATCTGGCCAAGACCATGGTGTCGCTCGGCTATCTTCGCCAGGAAAAAGACTCCAAACGCTACCGCATCGGCCGGCCGCTGTTTGCGCTGGCGGCCAGCGCGCTCGACGAAATCGAGATGGTGAATGTCGCCACGCCGGTGCTCGAAGACCTGTCGCGGGAAACCAGCGAAAGTGCCCATTTTGCAGTGCGAATGGGCGATGCGGTCGTGGTGATCGCCCGCACCAGCGGCCCCGGCGCGTTTCAACTGGCCGACCGCGTCGGCGTGGTGCGGCCGGCGCATTGCACCGCGCTTGGCAAGATCATTCTCGCATCGTTGCGTCCCGAGCAGTTGAAACGGTTTCTCGAACGCGTCGAACTGAAACCATCGACCGAGAAATCGATCACCGACGTTGCGGCGCTGACGCGCGAGATCGCCGAGATCAAGCACAGCGGCATCGCTTTCGATGATGGCGAGTTCAATCCGGAAGTGCGCTGCATCGCCGTGCCGGTGATGGATTTTACCGGCCAGACCGTTGGCGCGCTTGGCATATCCGGCCCGATCTGGCGGCTTTCCATTCAGGCGCTGCGGAACCACGCCAAGACGATACGGGCTGCGGCCAATCGTCTGTCCGCCGAATTTGGCGCCAGGGATACCGCGAAATCCTCGTAGCGACGGCGCCGAAGCGCGCTTTTGGCGTTGACAGGAACCTCCGCGTCCGGAAATATCATCCAACATTAGAAAAACGTCTCTCACATTCTCGCATACGCCGGAATGAAAGGGGGACATCGCGGAAAACGCCCTTTGGGAGGAGACCAACGATGACCCGCTACAGCCGACGAACATTGTTGAAAGGGAGCGCCGCCTTTGCCGGCGTTTCGGCGATCGGATTTCCGGCGATCAGCTACGGCCAGTCCGAAAAGATAAAGATCGGCCATCTCACGCCGCTGACCGGTTTTCTCGGCGCGCTCGGCGCCTATGCGCAACTCGGCATTCGCATGGCCGAGGAGGAAATCAACCAGGCCGGCGGCGTCATGGGCCGGCAGCTCGACATCACCTCGGAAGATTCGGTCAATCCCGCCACCGCCGCGACCAAGGCGCAGCGCATGCTGGATCAGGACGGCGTCACGGTCTTGATGGGCGAGATCAATTCCGCTTCGGCGCTCACCATCATGCAGGTCGCCGAACGCAACAAGAAACTGTTCATGCAGATCGGCGCGCGCTCCGACGCGCTGCGCGGCAAGAACTGCAACAAATACACCTTCCACGTCGATATCCCCTCCACGGTGATGGTCAACGCGGTCGGCAAGGCGCTGGTGCGCGACGACATGATGAAGGGCAAGAAATTCTACACGCTGACCGCCGACTACATCTTCGGCCACGACCTCGCCCGCGCCGCCAAGTCGTTCTTCAACGCCAATGGCGGCAACCTGATCGGCGACGAGCTGGTCGCCACCGACGTCACCGACTTCAGTCCTTATCTGCTGAAAATCCGCCAGGCCAAGCCGGACATCGTCTGCTCCAACCTCGCCGGCAACCAGGTCACCAACCTGATCAAGCAATATGCCGAATTCGGCCTGCCCTACCCGATCGTCGGCTTCAACCTCAACACCGCCGACGCCTGGGCTGCCGGCGACGGCAATCTGAGCGGCACCTGGCCGACGGTCTGGTATCACACCTCGGAAGTTCCCGCGTCCAAGACCTTCGTGGCCAACTTCACCAAGAAATACGGCAAGCCGCCGGAGAACCATGCCTGGATCGAATATGTCTCGCTGAAGATGATGGCGCAGGCCATGAACGAGACCAAGTCGACCGACACCGCACAGCTGATCGCCTACTTCGAGAAGGAAACCGAGTTCGACATCCTGAAGGCGCGCAAGGCGCATTTCCGGTCGTGGGATCACCAGCTGATGCAGGAAGCCTATCCCTTCACCGTCAAGGCCAAGGGACAGGCCAGGGACAAGTGGGACATGCTCGTGCTCGGCGGGGCGATACCGGCAGCGAACGAATCGCTGGAATCCATCGCCCTCACCAAAGAGCAGAACCCCTGCTCGATGTAATCGTTGCGTAGTTTCACCCGGCGTCGCGCCGGTTCGTCGCGCGCCGGGTGACGCGCTTATCGGCCGGCCGGTACCGCCGCGACCTTGTGTCTTCCGGGATCGAGAATGCAGTTCGGGTTCTTGCTGGAGCAGGTGGTGAATGGCCTCGTGCTCGGGGGCTATTATCTCTTGATCGCGCTCGGCCTGTCGCTGATCTTCAGCGTCGGCGGCGTGGTCAACCTGGCGCATGGCGCGTTTTATGCGCTCGGCGCCTATGCCTCGGTCGAGATCACCAAATATCTCGGCTTCGGCCCGGCCATGGTGTTGTCGCCGATCGCGGTTGCGATGCTGGGCATCCTGTTCGAGCGATTCATCCTGCGCCGTTTCTATAGCGCCGACCCGATCCTGAGCCTGCTGGTGACTTTCGGGCTCGCCATGGTCGCGGAGCAAGCGATCCGCATCGTCTGGGGCGCAGCCCCCCTGTCGGCGTCGATACCTCAGGTCTTTCGCGGCTCCGTCATCGTCGGCGACTTCCTGTTCTCGCGTTATCGCCTCCTCATTCTCGCCGTGGTAGCGGCGATACTGCTCGCCGTCTGGCTGCTGCTGCACAAGACCTCGTTCGGCCGCGTCGTGCGCGCCGGCATCCAAAGACCCGACATGGTCGCCGCCCTCGGCATCAGGCTGCAGCCCTACATGACCGCCATCGTCATGCTCGGCGTCGGCATGGCCGCGATGGGCGGCGCCTTCTTTGCGCCGATCACGATCGTGCATCCGGCGATGGGGGCCGAGATCATCACCGTCGCCTTTGTCGTGGTGGTGATCGGGGGCCTCGGCAGTTTCTGGGGCGTCGTGATCGCCGCCATGCTGGTCGGCGTCATCAGGGGTATCACCATCCATTTTGTTCCCGCCGCCGGCGAAGCATCGATCTACGTCCTGATGTTCCTGATCCTGCTGGTGCGTCCGCGCGGCCTGCTTGGCGAGCGTATCGAGAAATTCGAATGACAACCGCCTCGCCCATTGCCAAATACCGCCCGTTGTTACTGGCAGCCCTCGCGTTGATCGCATTGCCGTTCGGCCTGCAGGCACTCGGGCTATCGCTCAACACCGGAATCATGGTGGTGGCGCTGGCGATCGCGGCCATGGGACTCAATCTCTGCGTCGGCTACACCGGCCTGGTGTCGTTCGGCCACGGCACCTGGTTCGGCATCGGCGCCTATGCCGCGGGATTGATGCAGCTCAACTGGTTTCGCGGCGATATCTGGCTGCCGCTGCTGCTGTCGATGGTCGTGGTCGCGGTCTCCTCGACCATCGTCGGCGTCGTCATCCTGCGCCGCCGCGGCGTGTACTTCTCGCTGCTGACACTGGCGCTGGCCGCCCTCACCTACACGATTGCGTTCCGCTGGAGCAACGTCACCGGCGGTGAGGACGGCCTGGGCGGTTTGAAGCGCGGCAGCCTCGGGCCACTCAATCTCGACAACGTCCTGACCTACTACACCGTCGTCGCGCTGATCGGGCTCGCCATCCTCTATGTGCTGCTTCGCATCGCGCGCTCGCCGTTCGGTCATGTCCTCGTGGCGATCCGCGAAAACCAGTTGCGCGCCACGTTCCAGGGCTATCCGGTCGAGCGCTACAAGCTCGCGGTGTTCGTGATCTCGGCGGTGGTGACCGGGCTCGCCGGCGGGCTGACCGGGTTCCAGAACTATCTGGTTTCGGCGGAAGCGGTGTCGGTGCCGTTCTCCGGCGAGCTCCTGGCGATCGTCGTGATCGGCGGCATGCGCAGCATGCTGGGGCCCGCGCTCGGCGCGCTGTTCTTCATCCTGTTCCGCGAGCTGTTTTCGATCTGGACGCCGAACTGGCTGCTCTGGTTCGGACTGATCTTCGTCGCCTTCGTGCTGTATTCGCCGGGCGGCCTGGTCGGCATCTGGGCCACGCTGAGCCGGCGCTGGTGGCCGGCGCCGGAAGAATCCGCCGCGATGTCCCGGCGCAAGATCTACGAAGGCCTGCCGCTGCCGGACTTCCTGAGACCTGAGGGCCTCAAGGGCACCGTGCTGGAGGTCAAGAGCATCTCCAAGCATTTCGGCGGCATCCGCGCCGTCTCCACCGCAAGCCTTCAGGTCGGCGCCGGCCAGATCCACGCTCTGATCGGCCCGAACGGCGCCGGCAAGACCACGCTGTTCAACCTGATTTCCGGATTGTACCCGGCCGAAGCCGGCACAATCAGCCTCAATGGCCGCGAGATTCAGGGCGTGCCGTCCGAGCTGATCTGCCACCGCGGACTGGCGCGTTCGTTTCAGATCACCAACCTGTTCAAGGAACTGTCGATCTACGAGAACCTGCGGCTCTCGCTGCAGGCGCAACGTGACATGCGCTTCGACATCTGGCGCGACATCGACAGCTATCCCGAGGTTCACGCCGAGACCGCCGAACTGATAAGATTTCTCGGCCTCGAAGGCATCGAGGAGATCCAGGGCGGCGAGCTTTCCTATGGCGGACAGCGGCTGGTCGATCTCGGAATCGCACTCGGCTCGAAGCCAAAATTGCTGTTGCTCGACGAGCCGCTGGCGGGCCTTGCAGCCGCCGAGCGCGAGCGCGTTTCCAACCTGATCAAGAACGTGGCTGCGAACATTCCGGTCCTGATCGTCGAGCACGACATCGACCGCGTGCTCGGCTTTTCGCAGGCGGTCACCGTGATGAACCAGGGCGAAGTGCTGATGACGGGTACGCCCGCCGCGGTGCGCAGCGACCGCCGCGTGCAGGAGATCTATACCGGGACCGGCATTCCGGAGGTCGAGCACAGCCGCAGCGATGAGGCGCACGAGGGCACCGCGCAGATCCTGCGCTTCGAAGGTGTCAACACTTTTTACGGCAAGAGCCACATCCTGCACGATGCCACGCTCGATGTGCGCGAGGGCGAGATCGTGGCGCTGCTCGGGCGCAACGGCGCCGGCACGTCCACGCTGCTGAAGACGATCGCCGGGCTGGTGCCGCTGGCATCCGGCACGATGCATTATGAGGGCCGCGATATCGCCGGCATTCCCGCGCCGGATATCGCCCGCGCCGGCATCGGCTATGTGCCGCAGGGCCGCGGCCTGTTCGCGGGCATGACCGTGCGGGAAAACCTCTCGCTCGGCCGCCTGGCGCGCAAGACCGACGGCAGCCACGGCGTGGTGTGGAGCGAGGAGCAGATCCTCGACTATTTCCCGCGCCTGAAGGAGCGGCTCGATATCGCGGCGGACTACCTGTCCGGCGGCGAACAGCAGATGGTGGCGGTGGCCCGCGCGATGTCCGGCAACGTCAAGCTGCTGCTGCTGGACGAGCCGTTCGAGGGCCTGGCGCCCACCGTGATCCTCGAGCTGTTTGGGGTATTCGACCTGTTGCGCCGGCACACCTCGATCGTGATCGTCGAGCATAACCTCGATCTGGTGCTGGCGTTGGCCGACCGCGTGTTCGCGCTGGAGCGCGGCGCAGTGTTTCACCAGGGGCCGGCGGCGCCGCTGCTGACCGATCTGGAGTACCGCAAAAAGATACTGTGGCTGTGAAGGCCCCGTCATTCCGGGGCGATGCGAAGCATCGAACCCGGAATCTCGAGATTCCGGGTCTGGTCCTTCGGACCATCCCGGAATGACGTATACAGATTAGGGAGGCTGCGATGCGATATCTGATGGCGGCAATGCTGGCCGGTTCGATGGCCCTGTTCGCAGGTCACGCGGAGGCGGCGGACGGAATGACCATCGCCGTATTTACAAAGAA
>JAYSPJ010000104.1:0-5057 GCA_043722155.1 Bradyrhizobium sp. | reverse complement strand
CTCCTTCGGTGGAGAAGTGGAGGCGTCAAGCACCCCCACGATATGCCGCCTTTCCGATTCCCGCCGTCACCAACTTTGGGCGATAGCTCCAAATCGTGGCCCGGGAAGCGGTGAAATCAAAAGCCCCGGAGTTCAGCAAAGCTGAAGCGAGCAAGATTGCGAGTGTTCTCCATATCATCGCAAATGAACGACGACTGATCCTTTTTTGTTGAAATCATCAGATCGGGAGAGACAACGGTCACATCGCTCGCCGAAGCTGCAGGGTTCAGCCTGTCGGCAGCGTCTCAGCATCCTGGCAAGATGCGGAAGGCGGGTTTCATATCGTTTCGGCGTGATTCGCAGACGCCGTGGTACCGGATTTCGGATCCGCGCCGCGGCAGACTTTACCCTGACGCCGAACCAATTGGTCATGGAGCTCTTTGGGGCCTTTGCTGGCGACGATGTGACCGCTCTCGGCCGGAAAGGAACACCATTGCCACAGAGGCCGCCGGCGAGTTCGACCTGACGGATATTCTGCGCGGACAAATGACGAACCGTTGTGCCACCCTTGTGTCGGTTGACGCACGTCTTCACTGTCTGTTCCGGCCGAAATGGCCGATTTGGTCGATCGAGTCACGTCAGCGGCAACAGCTCGGAATCGCTTGAATTTTGCTGCAAACAAGCGGTCCTCGGAGGTGAAGGACTGGTGCTGCCAGACAGGATTGAACTGTCGACCTCTCCATTACCAATGGAGTGCTCTACCACTGAGCTACGGCAGCATGCCCCGGATACGAGAATCGGCCCAAAAGGACCTCTACAGAGCGGGCCGATCCTTGCCACAAGCCCCCCGCCGGCGCAAGCGCGGGTGGGGCCTGACAGGCCCTCAAAAGCTGTCGAAGTCACCGCGGGATAGCCGTTGCGGCCTTCAATGGGCCTGTTGGGGGCCGATTCGGTTCCCAATTTGCTCTCCCGGCCCCCGTAAGAGCTTGACGGGGCGAGTCATGACCTCGAATTCGATCATTTCGTCCGTCGTATTGAATGTGACGAGGTCGATCCGCCGGCGCTGCCAGTTGCCGGTATGGCGGAAAATTCCAGCGCGGCCTCGTGGGGCCGGTCTATTCTCCGGCGCTTGCGCTTGTGACGCGCCATTCATTCGAACAGGTCCTCGATGACGGACGATAAAGCTAGAGGCGAAGGCCAGGCGGCGAAGAACTCGCGGCAGGACCGGCTCAAACTGGCGCTGCGGGAAAATCTCAAGCGGCGAAAGTCGCAGGCGAGGGGACGAGGCGATGTGGCTGCCACACCTCGCGATGGCGCCGGCGCCTCCCTGCACGACGAACTCGGAAAGAAACCGGGCGAATAGCTGTCGCGCGGGGTCCGGACGAGAGATTGGCCGAGCGCAGTGTGGCTCGGGACATGCATGCTTGGCGAAAAGGCGCGGCATCGCGCTGGCCGGCCGCGCCTTCAACGAGGCGCCAAAATTCGGCGCGCAGATACTGATCCCGGCTTCGGTCAGATCGCCGGATGGTTCGCGCAGCGATGGTGCCCTTGCGCTGGCGACCGATTGTGGACAACGGATGCGCGCGCGGTCCGTGGTGGTGGGCGGCGCGCGCTACCGCCGGCCCGATATTGCCTGTTCCTGTTCGTCGGTGCCGATCCCGCCACCGACTGGCTCCGGCGCACGCATCGCATGTCTGGTGCATGGATGCGTGAATGGAAAGTTCCGACCGGCGATCGTAGTATTGAATCGATCATATAAAGGGGAGAGCAACATGATTTTGGGAATGAGTTTGGCTGCATTTGTGCAGGCACATGTGATTATCAGCCTGATCGGTATCGTGGCCGGCATTATCGTCATGTTCGGGATGCTCGGCTCCAACCGGATGCCCGGCCTGACTGCGGTATTCCTGCTATCCACCATTTTGACCAGCGCCATGGGTTTTGTGATCCCGCCGCTGTTGTCCGAGAAGCTGCTGCCGTCGCATCTGGTCGGCATTCTCTCGCTGGGGCTGCTGGCGATCGCCTGTTTCGCACTGTACAGCAAAGCACTTTCCGGCGCGTGGCGCTGGATCTATGTGCTGACCGCGCTGGTCTCGCTTTACCTCAACGTGTTCGTGCTCGTGATCCAGAATTTTCTGAAGGTACCGGCGCTGCATGCGCTGGCGCCGATCGTGCCGCCGGCCGAGCCGCCGTTCGCCATCGCCCAGGGCATCGTGCTGGTATTCTTCGTCATCGTGATCACCCTCGTCGTCCCGCAGGTCGCCGGGACGACGTGTCGTGTTGATCCCGGAATGACACCCCAAAACCCATCAAATAGCCGCAAATTTCAAAGCTTTTGCCATTCGGGGCCCGTTCGCCCTATACTTTGTGCATAGCAAAAAAGCAGGATTTGGCATGGATCGCATTCGCATCGTCGGCGGCAGCAAGCTCAATGGCACGATTCCGATCTCGGGCGCGAAGAATGCCGCACTGCCATTGATGATCGCGGGGCTGTTGACCGAGGAGATTCTGGTCCTCGACAACGTGCCGCGGCTGGCCGACGTCGTGAATTTGCAGCGCATTCTCGGCAATCACGGCGTCGATATCACTTCCGTGGGCAAGCGGCCCGGCGATCATGAGTACCAGGGCCAGACCCTGCACATCTCGGCGGCCAATATCATCGATACCACCGCGCCGTACGAACTGGTGTCGAAAATGCGCGCCAGCTTCTGGGTGATCGCGCCGCTGCTGGCGCGGATGCATGAGGCCAAGGTGTCGCTGCCCGGCGGCTGTGCCATCGGGACCCGGCCGGTCGATCTGCTGATCATGGCGCTGGAGAAACTCGGCGCGGAACTCGCTATCGACGGCGGCTATGTGATTGCAAAAGCGCCCGGCGGCCTCAAGGGCGCCGCGATCGATTTTCCCAAGGTCACCGTCAGCGGCACCCATGTCGCGCTGATGGCGGCGACATTGGCCAAAGGTACCACCGTCATCAGCAATGCCGCCTGCGAGCCGGAAATCCTCGACGTCGCGGACTGCCTCAACAAGATGGGCGCGCGCATCTCAGGCGCCGGCACGCCGCGCATCGTGATCGAAGGCGTGACAAGACTGCACGGCGCGCGGCACACCGTGCTGCCGGACCGGATCGAGACCGGCACCTATGCGATGGCGGTGGCGATGACCGGCGGCGATGTGTTGCTGGCCGGCGCGCGGCCGGAGCTGTTGCAATCGGCGCTCGATGTGCTGACCCGGGCCGGCGCGGTGATCACTGTCAACAACGAAGGCATCCGTGTTGCCCGCAACAGCGCCAGTCTGATGCCGGTGACGGTATCGACGGCGCCGTTTCCGGGCTTCCCGACCGATCTGCAGGCACAGCTGATGGCGCTGATGGCCTGCGCCAAAGGCACCTCGCATATCACCGAGACGATTTTCGAGAACCGCTTCATGCATGTGCAGGAGCTGGCGCGGTTCGGCGCGCGGATCAGTCTCGACGGCGAAACCGCCACCATCGACGGCATCGCCAGACTGCGCGGCGCGCCGGTGATGGCGACCGACCTGCGCGCCTCGGTGTCGCTGGTCATCGCGGGGCTCGCCGCCGAGGGCGAGACCATGGTCAACCGCGTCTATCATCTCGACCGCGGCTTCGAGCGGCTCGAGGACAAACTGTCGGCCTGCGGCGCCACCATCGAACGCATCAGCGGATAATGGCGCGTATTGCGCAAAAGCGGGTACCGGTTTTGCGAAAGGAATGTGCGCAAATGATAGGATATCATCGGTGACGGCCCAGCTCAAATTGATCGCGCTCGACGCCGACGATCTCGCGGTGATTTCAGCGCATGTGCAGGATGCCCGGGTGCAGATCGCGGATATCGTCTGGCGGCAGGGCGAAAAGCGGCTGGTGGTCGGCATGAGCCGGCTGGACTGGGAACAGACGCTGGCGGGGGAAACCTCGCCGCGCCGCCTGATCGCGGCGCTGCGTTTCGACCGGGTGCTGTCGTGCAAGTCGCGCAATATCGATCTGGAGACCCCGCCAGCGGCACTCGAGCTATTGGGAATCGAGTTTCATCCAGGTGAGGCCCCCGGCGGCAGCGCCATTCTGCTGTTTGCCCAGGGCGGCGCGCTGCGGCTCGACGTCGAATGCCTCGAATGCGAGCTGACCGACCTCGGAACCGACGATGTCGGGGCTGGCGATCTCGGCGAAGGCGCCGAACCGAACCGGGGTTGGGGGCTTGAATAGTGTTACCGCGAACTCCGTTTCCCACCTCTCCCATCGGGAGAGGTCGGCGCGTAGCGCCGGGTGAGGGGTTACGGGCTAACGATAGACCTGAACCCCTCACCCCAGCCCTCTCCCGATGGGAGAGGGACCGCGAGATCGAGTGAACTCAATCGAGCGGATCATCAGGGTTGACGGCGGTTTGCCGCCGCGCCATTGAGCAGTGTAACGCCGGAAAGCCGCCATGCCCGTTCGTCTCGACCAAAGCCGCGCCGATTTCGCCAGGCAATTTGCGGGTTTTCTTGGCGCCAAGCGCGAGATATCGGCCGATATCGAGGCGGCGACCCGCGCCATTGTCGACGACGTGGCCGCGCGCGGCGACTCCGCTTTGATCGAGGCGACGCGCAAGTTCGACCGGCTCGAGCTCGACGCCGGCGGCCTGCGGGTGACATCGAGCGAAATCGACGCGGCGGTGAAGGCCTGCGACAGCGAAACGCTCGACGCGCTGGCCTTCGCCCGCGACCGCATCGAAGTGTTTCACGCGCGGCAATTGCCGAAGGACGAGCGCTTCACCGATGCGCTCGGCGTCGAACTCGGCTGGCGCTGGAGCGCGATCGACGCGGTCGGGCTCTACGTGCCGGGCGGCACCGCGGCCTATCCCTCGTCGGTGCTGATGAACGCGGTGCCGGCACGCGTCGCCGGCGTGCCGCGCGTGGTGATGGTGGTGCCGTCGCCGGACGGCAAGCTCAATCCGCTGGTGCTGGCGGCCGCCCATCTCGGCGGCGTGTCCGAAATCTACCGCGTCGGCGGCGCGCAGGCGGTGGCGGCACTGGCTTACGGCACCGCTACCATCGCGCCAGTCGCAAAAATCGTCGGCCCCGGCAAC
>JAYSPJ010000103.1:0-2930 GCA_043722155.1 Bradyrhizobium sp. | reverse complement strand
GAGGCGGAGAAGCACAATGTGCTGCCGCTCGACGACCGCTTCGCGGCGCGCTTTGCCGCGAACGCCGCGCGCTTCCAAGGCGCGCGCAACAATTTCGTGTTTCACGCCGGTATGGGGCACGTGCCGACCGACGTCGCGCCCGACGTGCGCAGCCGCAGCTACACCATCGAGGCGCACGTCGAGATCGGCGTCGCCGGCGCCGAGGGCGTGCTGATCGCGCATGGCGACGCCACCTCGGGCTACAGCCTCTACATCAAGGACGGCTTGTTGGTTCACGATCTCAATATCGGGGGAGGGCACGAAATCGTCAGCTCGGACCGTAAGGTGCCATCAGGCGCGCATCGGCTCGGCGTGCATGTCGAACGCCTGGTGCGCGACGCGCCGCCTGCCAAGGGGTCACGTACCGGGGTCAGCGCCTACACGCTGCTGATCGATGGCGAGCCCGTGGGCTCGCGGCAGACGCAGCAGGGATTCCATAACTTCATCTCGTGGTCCGGCCTCGACATCGGCCGCGATCGCTCCAGCCCGGTGTCGCATTACGAGGCGCCGTTCGAGTTCACCGGTCATCTGCTGCGGGTGACGGTCGCCATGCATAACGACCAGAAACTCGACGGCGATGGCATCGGTGCCGCCGAAATGGCGAGGCAGTGAGAAGATGCCAGGGGAGCACCTGGGACAAGACATTTTCGTCGTTGCGAGCGAAGCGAAGCAATCCAGCTTTACCGCAGCAAAGCTGGATTGCTTCTTCGCTGCGCTCCGCGGTCAATCAGTAATATAGGTTCATTCTAATCGGAGTTTTACCTAGCGATGTTGTCACCGCCTGGCATGTCGGTCATACGCACCATCGTCGTGACCGCTATGTCACCGAAGCGTAACCTTTCGGAGTGCCGTGATGGACGAATTGAACGGACGCATGATCGCCTGCCAGATCCTGATCACGGGCCTGATCGCGCGCGTCGCCAACAACACGCCCGATCCGCTGCGATTTCTCAGCGACTTTCGCGACGAAATCAGAGCGGTCGTGAAGGGCGTCAATATTGCGGGAATGGACAATACCGATCGCGTGCGGCTGGTCGCGCAGCAGACCATCGACGAACTGTTCTCGCTGATGAAGCCACCCAGCAGCGATTGATCGGCGCTCGGCCATCGAGCGCAGAAATGCGCCATTCAAAAGCATTTTCTTGATCGAGTTCAGAATGCTTCGAATATGAGTGTTTAGAACGGTTTCAAACTCACGATTTAGAATCGTTTTGATCTGGACGTATTCAAACATGCCGGCGCCGCAGTCGCATTGACCCTCGAATTTTCGCTCGATACCACACCTCCTGGACAGTTCGTCGCGTCTCGACGACGCGGACGAACCAAAATGCAGTCAGGGGTGTGGGATGAATGGGGCAAAGGCACCGAGATCGTTGCGTTCGATCGCAGCAGTCAACTCGGTCGGCGAGAGATTTGAAACCAATTCCGGCAAGAAGGTTTCGGCGGTCGCCGGCCTGATCGCGGTCGCCTCGTTCTCGGGCGCCGAAGCGCAGCAATCCAACCTCCCGCCGGTGATGGTCGATGCCCCGGTCGCTCGCCCGCGGCCCGCTGCGTCGAGACCTTCGCTGGACGCACTCCGCGCTCGCACCGCATTGCGCCGCGCGGCGCGGCGTTCGCAACCGGCGCAGGTCGCGGCGGTGCCGTTTCCCAACGCCGGCGGCCTCGCGCCCGATCGCAATCCCTATGCAGACGCCGCGGCGCCCTACAAGGTCGATCGCCTGTCGGGCACACGGTTCACCGAACCGCTGCTGAACACGCCCAAGACCATTACGGTTCTCAGCAAGGAAATCCTCCAGGACAAGAATGCGACCTCGCTGAGGGATGTCGCGCGTTCGACGGCTGGTATTACGCTGGGAACCGGAGAGGGCGGCAATGCCTTCGGCGACCGGTTCTTCATTCGCGGCTTCGACGCCCGCAACGACGTGTTCATCGACGGGATCCGCGATCCCGCCGTCAGCATCCGCGAAAATTTCTTCACCGAGCAGATCCAAATCCTGCGCGGGCCCGCTTCGTCCTTTGCCGGACGCGGCACGGCAGGCGGCGCCATCAACATCGTCACCAAGCAGGCGACCGACCGCAACTTCGCCAAGGCCGAGACCACCTTCGGGACCGATGCGACCAGGCGGGTGACGCTGGACGTCAACCAGGTGATCAGCCCGACCCTGGCGGTGCGCTTCGACGCGCTCTATCAGGACGCCCGTGTCGCCGGGCGCAACTATGTGACCGATGATCGCTGGGGCGCGCTCGCCGCCGCCAAGTGGACGCCCACCGACTTCATCAAGGTCACCGCCAATTACGTGCATACCGATCTCAACGGCCTGCCGGATTTCGGCGTACCCTATAATCGGGCCTTGCGTGCGCCGTCGACCGATATCAACGTGCCGCGGCAGACCTATTACGGATTTCTCTACCGCGATTTCCAGAAGGCGAAGCAGGATTTCGGCACGATCACGACCGAAGTTCAGGTCGCTCCGTTCCTGACGCTGACCAACAAGTCGCGGGCCGAGCGCTCGATCCTCGATTATATCGGCACGCTGCCGAGCAATCCGACCGCGACGACGGTCAATCTTGCCTCGCAAAGCCGCCATCAGGTGACCGACGTGCTCGCCAACGTCAGCGACGCGACGTTCAAGTTCGACACCGGTGCAGTCAAGCATACGCTGGTTACCGGTGCCGAATTCTCGCGGGAAAAGGTCATGCGAGATACCTATGCGGGCCTGACCGCCGAGCTTGCCGGCTTCCAGTCGGGCAACAGCATCGTGGTGCCGTTGCTGGCGCCGCCCAATTTCCAGCCGTTCTCGGTGGCGCCCCAGCGCGCCAACAGTCCGACCAACATCAAGGTGGATACCAAGGCCGTCTACCTGATCGAGACGGCGAACCTGCAGGACGTC
>JAYSPJ010000102.1:0-9878 GCA_043722155.1 Bradyrhizobium sp. | reverse complement strand
CGGCATTTCAACCCTGATAAAATCCTGGATCGAGCGCGCCAGTTCCTGGAACGTGGTCGAGGTGGTGCGGCCGCAGCCCGGGCATGCCGCGACCAGCGGCACGAAGGTGCGGAAACCCATGGTCTGCAGCAGTTCCTGCGCGACCTGGACTTCCAGCGTGCGGTCGCCGCCGGGCTCGGGCGTCAGCGAAATCCGGATGGTGTCGCCGATGCCCTGCTGCAGGAGGATGCCGAGCGCGGCCGACGAGGCGACGATGCCCTTGGAGCCCATGCCGGCCTCGGTGAGGCCGAGATGGATGGCGTAATCCGAACGTTCGGCCAGCGTCTCGTAGACCGCGATCAGGTCCTGCACGGCAGATACCTTGGCGGACAGGATCATGCGGTTCTTCGGCAAGCCGATTTCCTCGGCGCGCGCCGCCGACAGCAGCGCCGACTGCACCATGGCCTCGCGGGTCACCGCACGGACATCCTTCGGCGCCGGCAGCAGCGCGTTTTCGTCCATCAGTTTTGTCAGCAGTTCCTGATCCAGCGAACCCCAATTGGCGCCGATCCGCACCGTCTTGTTGTATTTCAGCGCCATCTCGACGATGTCGGTGAACTGGGTGTCGCGCTTGGCCTTGAAACCGACATTGCCGGGATTGATGCGGTATTTATCGAGCGCCTCGGCGCAGGCGGGATGATCGGCCAGCAGCTTGTGGCCGATGTAATGGAAGTCGCCGATCAAAGGCGTGGTGATGCCGCGCTTGCGCAACTCGTCGCGGATATGCGGCACGGCCGCAGCGGCCTCGTCGCGATCGACCGTGATGCGCACCATTTCCGAGCCGGCGCGCGCCAGCGCCGCGACCTGCGCCACGGTGCCCGCGACATCGGCGGTGTCGGTGTTGGTCATCGACTGCACCACGATCGGCGCGCCGCCGCCGACGGCGACGTTGCCGACCATGACCTGGGTGGTCTTATGCCGGGCGCTGGGGCCGGCGACGTCGTTCTGCGGGGATTTTTCGGGCTTGTTCATGGGGTCTCGAATATCAGGTTTTTGTGACATTCACCAAGGGGCCAGCGGCAGATGCCGGCGCCCCCTCTGGGTCGGAGTATTTCTCTTTTTGGTTCAATAGCTTATTCGGCCATTCCGCTGGAAAGCAGGGCTTTGACGCGGTGCTGGCCCTGACCGCTATATCGGGCCGGAATCCGGGGATTAAAGGGCAAACCCTGATGAGCGCCTGCCTTTTCAGCGCTTCCCGGCTGCCCTAGCATGACCGGAACATTCCCGGGAGGAAGTGCAGATGCCGGAGCGCAACGGGCTCATCACCACGGTGGAACTCGCCGCCATCCTCGATCGTCCGGACCTCCGGCTGTTCGATTGCACGACCTATCTCGAATACCAGCCTGAAGGCAGCGGCATTCCCTATATCGCGGTGCCCGGCCGGCACAGCTTCGAGGCCGGGCATATTCCGGGCGCGGATTTTCTCGATCTGCAGGGCGAATTCTCGGTGCCTGACATCGAGCTGCATTTCATGATGCCGGCCACCGCACAGCTCGAGGCCGCGTTCGGCCGTCACGGCATCGCCGCCAACAGCCGGGTGGTGCTGTACTCGATCGGTACGGCGATGTGGGCGACGCGGTTCTGGTGGATGCTGAAATCGCTCGGCTTCGACAACGTCGCGGTGCTGGACGGCGGGCTCGACACATGGAAGGCCGAGGGCCGCGCGGTCGAGACGGGACCTGCGAAAGGCTATCCGGTGGCGACCTTCACGGCGAAACCGCGGGCCGGGTATTTCGTCGGCAAGCACGAGACGCTGCAAGCCAGCACCGATCGCAACGCCGTCGTCGTCAACGCGCTCAACCCTCAGCTCCACAAGGGCCTGGAGCCGAGCCGCTACGGCCGGCCCGGACGGATTCCCGGCAGCGTCAATGTGTCGGCGGCCACCCTGTACGATCCGGAGAGCAAGGCCTTCATCCCGCCGGCAGAAGCCGAGAAGAAATTCGCCGCGCAGGGAATCACGAAAGACAAGCGCGTGGTCGCCTATTGCGGCGGCGGTATCTCCGCCACCATCGATCTGTTTTTGCTCTACCGGCTCGGCTACGACAATCTCACTCTGTACGACGGCTCGATGGGCGAGTGGGCGAAGGAGCCGTCGCTGCCGCTCGAGACGGGCTGAGAGCGCGATCGCAGCAATCGAAGCCACGAACTCGCCGTCATCCTGAGAGGATGACGGTCTACTAAGCCGGAACGTTCGGATCCGGCACCACCTTCGGCCCGGAAACCTCCGGCCGGTTCACCAGATAAAGCCCCGCGATCACCAGCAGCGCCGCGGCGCCGAAGGCCAGCGTCAGGGTGTCGTGCATGATGAAGTAGCTGGCGACCACGCCGAACAAGGGCGTGATGAAGGTGAAGGACGACAGCTTGCTGGCGGAATAGGTCTTGATCAGCGCGAACCACAGCAGGAACGTCAGTCCGACCACCCAGAACGCCTGGTAGGCCAGCAGCGACAGCGACAGCAGCCCGGGAACATGGGTCAATCGTTCGCCCGAGACCCACGCCGCGAAACCGAGAATCGGGATCGACATCGCGACCTGGTAGCCGAGGCCCTTTTCCGCCGGCGCCCGGAGCAGCGCGGTGGCCTTGACCAGCAGTGTGGTGGCCGCCCACAGCGCGCCGCCGGCGACGATCAGGAGATCGCCGAGCAGCACGTCGGCGTCGACATTGGCCTGGGGCACGCCGATCGCCAGGGCTACGCCGGCAAAGCTCAGGCCGAGGCCAGCCCATTGCGACGCGCGCAGCCGCTCGCCGAGAAAGGAATAAGACCCGAGCGCCACGAAGAACGGCGCGGTATAGAGAAACACCACCGCGCGCGACGCCGAGGTCAGGAGCAGGCCGCGATAGATCAGCACGAATTCGACGCCGAAGATGATGCCAGCCGACAGGCCCGGCCACAGCGTGCCGTCACGCTCGAAGAACCTGACGCCGCGCCACCAGCCGATGATGAGCAGCACCGGCAACGCGCCGAGGGAGCGGATCAGCGCCTGCAGCATCGGCGGCACATCCGGCAACACCAGCTTGACCGCGATCTGGTTAAAACCCCAGCTCAGGCACAGCATCAGCATCAGCGCCACCGCGCCCGCGCTGAGCGGACGCCCGGCCGATCGGTTCACTTGAACGGACGACATGTTTCCTCGTGGCCGGCCTGGCGCCGTTTTCTTGTGCGTTCTTATGCGGCCTGCTGGCAGTGCGCGCAGGTGCCGGTGATTTCGACGACGGACAGTTTTGGCGCAAAGCCCGAGGCGCGCGCCGCGGCGTTGAGGCTCAGCGCTACCGGTGCGGCCGGAATTTCGCCGACCGAACCGCAGCGCTCGCAGATCAGGAACGCCACCATCGCCGCCGCGTCATGATCATGCGCGCAGGCCAGGAATGCGTTGCGGCTTTCGATGCGGTGGACGAGGCCGTTCTCCATCAGGAAATCGAGCGCCCGATACACCGTGATCGGCGCCGGCCGCGGCATCGATTTGGCGAGTTCGTCGATCACCTCATAGGCGCCGAGCGGGCGGTGGCTGGACAACAGCGCCTGCAGCACCTGGCGGCGGATTGGCGTGAATTTCTGCGCCCTCAGCTTGCAAACCTGCTCGGCATGCAGAATCCCGTCCGCGGTGCAGCGGTCGTGATCGTGATCGGGCGCGGGAAAGGTCGGCTTGGTCAGTGTCATGGCGGCCATGATGTAACGCGGATGAACCTGATGGTCTAATGTTTCGCCATCCTGCCTATTGCACCGCAACATCAGCCGATTTTGCCGGGCGAGGGGCCGGCGGCCTTCCCCGGCAAGCCATGTGCGGCCGGCGCAACAGCTCTCTTCTGGTCTGCCCAGCCTCAATTAACTTGAAAAGCCCGATTGATAAGCTAGCTTATTATATCGCTTGCTTACGGAGATGCCCGATGCCCCACGGTTCCGTGGATATGAACTTCCTGTTCACGCTGGGCGAGGTGCAGCGAATGATGCGCGCCTATGCCGACAAGCAGGCGGCGCGCTACGGCATCACCCGCGCGCAATGGGCGGTGCTGGCCAAGGTGGAACGCACCGAGGGCCTCAAGCAGTCGGAACTCGCCGAACTGATGGAAATGCAGCCGATTACCCTGACCCGGCTGATCGACAAGCTGTGCGACGCCGGCTGGATCGAGCGCCGCAGCGACGACAGCGACCGCCGCGTCAATCGGCTTTACCTGAAGAAGGCGGCGCGCCCGCTGCTCGGCAAGCTCGGCGGGCTGCGCTCCGAACTGACGGCGACCGCGCTCGAAGGCATCAATCCGGCCGACGCCCACCGGCTGCTGGCGCAACTCGAAGCCATCAAGGAAAACGTGCGCAACGCGATCCAGAATCCGGCCGGCGCACCGCTCGGTACGGAGCAGCACGTTGGCTGATCCGATCCTCAAATTTCCGCCGGAGCAGAAGACCGCCCCGCCCACACGGCCCCGGATCAGGATCGCCGCGGAGCCGCACCGACGCCTGATGGCGGCCATGCGGCGTTACCGTCGTTTCCTGCTGCTCGTCGTGCTGCCGCTGGTGGCGCTGGTCGCCGGATCGACCTTCTATCTGAACGGCGGCCGCTACGTGACCACCGACGACGCCTATGTCGGCGCGCAGAAGGTGCTGATCACCCCGGACGTTTCCGGCAAGATCATCAGCGTCACCGTGAAGGAGGGCCAGCAGGTCGCAACCGGCGACGTCATGTTCCAGATCGATCCGGTGCCGTTCCGGCTGGCTCTGGCGCAGGCGCGCGCCAAGCTCGACGACGCCAAGACCAGCCATGACAATCTCGTCGCCAATGTGAAACTCTATGGACAGACCATCGAACTGGTCAACGCCGGCATCGCGCTCAAGCAGAAGGACGTCGAGCGCAAGAATTCGCTGGTCAAGAGCAATGCCGGATCGCAACTCGATCTCGACAACAGCGCCACCGCACTGGTTACCGCGCAGGCCCAGCGGCAGATCGTCACGCAGCAGCGGTCGAACGCCCTCAATCAGCTGCTCGGCGAGCCCGATCTGCCGCTCGAAGCGTTTCCGGCCTATATGCAGGCCAAGGCCGTGCTCGACGACGCCCAGCGCAACCTCGATCTGAGCACGGTGCGCGCGCCGATGAACGGCACCGCGACCCAGGTCGAGCAGATCCAGCTCGGCCGCTTCGTCATTGCGGGCGCGCCGGTGTTCAGCGTGATCGATACCTCGAACCCGTGGGTCGATGCCAATCCGAAGGAATCGGATTTCACCTATGTCGCGGTCGGCCAATCCGTCACCCTCGACGTCGATGCCTTCCCCAATCATGTCTTCAAGGGCACGGTCGGCTCGCTCAGCCCCGGCACCGGCGCGCAATTCGCAATCCTGCCGCCGCAGAACGCCACCGGAAACTTCGTCAAGGTGGTGCAGCGCGTGCCGGTGCGGATCTATTTCGACAAGAACGACAAGTTCGTCCGCAAGCTGAAAGCCGGCATGAGCGTCTACGCCACGATCGACACCAATCATCGCCGCTCGCTCTCCGCCCTGTTCGGCTTCTCGCCGCCACCGGCGGCGAAGGAGGACTGACCGGCCATGCCGAATTCGGCCGCAGCTCCCGTTGCCGTTCCCGGCCTGCGCCGGACCATGGTGACGATCTGTGCGATGACGGCGACCATCATGCAGGCGCTGGACACCACCATCGCCAACGTCGCGCTGCCCTACATGCAGGGCACTCTGTCGACGTCGCAGGACCAGATCAACTGGGTGCTGACCTCCTACATCGTGGCGGCGGCGATCATGACCGCGCCGGTGGGCTGGATCGCCAATCGCTTCGGCCGCAAGCGGGTTTTCATCATTTGCGCCGCCGGCTTCACGGTGGCGTCGGTGCTGTGCGGGGCCGCGCAGGACATCTACCAGATGGTGCTGTTCCGCCTGCTGCAGGGCGTGTTCGGCGCCGCCCTGGTGCCGCTGTCGCAGGCGGTGATGCTGGATTCGTATGCGCTGCACGAGCGCGCCAAGGCGATGGCGATCTGGGGCATGGGCGTCATGATGGGCCCGATCATGGGACCGTCGCTGGGCGCCTGGCTGACCGAAACCTATTCCTGGCACTGGGTGTTCCTCGTCAACCTGCCGTTCGGCATCTTCACCGTGCTCGGTCTCCTGGTGTTCATGGACGAGACCAAAAAGGACCGCGAGCTGCGCTTCGACTGGTTCGGATTCACAGCGCTTGCAGTCGGCATCGGGTCGCTGCAGATCGCGCTCGATCGCGGCGAACAGCTCGGCTGGCTGGACTCCAGTGAAATCATCGCCGAGTTCATTGTCTCGGTCGTCGGTTTCTATTATTTCTTCGCCCACTCGCTGACGACGTCAAAGCCCTTCATCCAGTTCGCGCTGTTCCGGGACAAGAATTTCGTCGGCGGCTGCGTGTTCATGGCGGTCATGGGCCTGGTGCTTTTTTCCACCATGGCGCTGTCATCGCCGTTCCTGCAGAACGTGATCGGTTACCCCATCATCACCGCCGGCCTGCTGCTGGCGAGCCGCGGCTTCGGCACCTTCGTCGCCATGATGATGGTCGGCCGGATGATGCGCTATATCGAGGCGCGCACGCTGATCATTTCCGGCCTCAGCATCACCTGCCTGTCGCTGTTCTTCATGACCCGCTGGACCGATCAGACCGGGGTCAACGAGATCCTGGTGATCAGCATCTTCCAGGGTTTCGGCTTCGGGCTCGTGTTCGTGCCGCTCTCCACGGTGGCGTTCCTGACGCTGCCCAATCATCTGCGCACCGACGGCACCTCGATGCTGACCCTGATGCGTAACGTCGCCAGCTCGATCGGGATATCGCTCGTGATCTCGCAGCTGACGGAAGGGTCGCGATGGAGCTACGCGGTGCTGTCGCAGCACGTCAACCCGTTCAACCATGCGATGCAGATGCCCGAGGTGCGGGCCATGATCGACATCGGCACCGGCAAGGGCCGCGCCATGATGGACACCATGCTCAAACTGCAGGCGCAGATCATCGCCTTCTCGCACGACTACCAGATGGTGATGGTCTTCACGCTGTGCGCTATCCCGCTGACGATCATGATCGGATCGAGCAAGGCCGCGCTGCGCAGGCAATCGCTGCCGCCGGAACATGCCGTCATCGAGTAGCGGCTATCAAGGGCGTTTCGTCAGCGGATCCTGGCGCCGGCTTCGCCGCCGTCTCGAACAGATGCACAATGGCGTTGGCGTAATATTTCAACAGGATCAGCTCGGCCGGGTTGGCGCGATAGCTTCCGTCCGCCTCCAGAACGAGGTGGCGCAGCGTCAGCATGCGCAAACCGACTGAAATCGCGTAGTCGCGGTCGGCGCGCGGAATGTGGACGTAGGTGCCGCGGCCTTCCAGTTCGCCGATCAGGCCCGACACACGCTGCTTGATGTCGAGCAAAGAGAGCGGATTGTCGCCGGCCTCCAGCATCGCGGTCGCGACCAGCGAGACCGGCAGCGCCGGAATCACGCGGCCCACGGCTTCCATCAGCCTGTTGCCCAGCTTTTCAATTTCGGCATGGCGCGGTTCGGGGGCCAGCAGGCGAAAATCGATCCCGGCCTCGGCGACATGCTTTCGCAGCGACACCGGCTCGCCGAAACTGACGCAGGTATAGCCGAAGCGATACCATTCGCCGCGCAATGCCATCCAGACATGGTGGAAGAAATGGTTCGCAAAAATCCGTGCGTTGAATCCGAATACCGGCTTCTTGCCCGGCTCGGCACTGGCGGCGGAGGTCAGCATGCGATCCTCCAGCACGCGGTCGTAATTGACTGCGACCGGGATGAACACCACGTCGCGCGGGCCAAGCGGATCGAAGCCCGAGACCATGTAGCTCAGCAGCCCGAATTTCGGCGGCCGCAGCTTGCCATCGCGGCTCAGGCCGCCTTCCGGAAAGATCGCCTGGGTGACGCCCGCCGCCGTCGCCATGTGAACGTAGCGCGCGAGGACCTTGCGGTAGAGCGGTTCGCGGGAATCCCGGCTGATGAAATAGGCCCCCATCGACCGGATCAGGCCGCGCAGTCCCCAGACCTGCGCCCATTCGCCGACGGCGTAGCTCAACGCCGACGACGTCGCCGCGACATAGGTCACCAGCACGTAATCCATGTTCGAGCGATGGTTGATAACGAAGATGACCGACGACGCGGGATCCACCGCGGCGAGCGCATCGTCGTTGCGGTAGCCGATCCGGACCCGATAGAGCATCTGGGAGATGCTCCTGGCGATCCGCGTTCCCACCCGAAAGTAGGCGTAGGCGCTGAACGAGGGAACGATTTCCTCGGCATAGCGCTTCACCTTCTCCATCGCGACTTCGCGCGGCACGCCGGTTTCCCTGGCGTACTCGTCGGCCGCGTGCAGCACTTCCGGATCGAACACCAGGCGGTCGGTCAGCACCTGGCGTTTTGTCAACTTGAACGGCTGGATGTGAAGCCGGAGGTGGGTATTGAGTTCGTCGATGGCCCGGTTGGCGCGCCGCCGCAGCGCCCAGCGTACGCTCGGCATCAGGATGCGATCGACCACAGCCAACGCCGCCAGCAATGTGACGATGATGACGGCCCATAGCGGCAAGGCAACTTGCGACCCCATATCGAACCCCCATCTCGCTGCGCGCAACGGATTGCCGTCCGGGCCAGGGCGACCCCTCTTGACTGATCAGGATACCATCGAAGGCGTCGCCTGGCCGCAAGGGGCTTTGTGGGTGCGCACCCCTAAATTGACGCTCCCGGGATGGCGCCCGTGGCCATCCGCACTGGCGCCCCCGGCACGAAGGCATCGAATGCCGCCCAAAACTGCGCGCGATAGCAGTCCAGTTCCTGCAGTATCTCATGCCTGGCTCCCTCGATCACCAGATACGATCCCGCAGGCAGGCGCGCGGCAAATCGCTTGATCGCCGCTCCCGATACGATGGTATCGCCACCCGCCGCCACCATCAGAACCGGCGAAACGATTGGCGACGGGTAATCCGCGGCACGAAACTCGACCATCGTGTCGAACGCCGCATCCAGCCAGGCTACCGTTGGAGAACCAATTCCAACCGCTGGATCCTGCTCGAGAATCGAGGCGTTACGCGCATAACGCACGGGGTCGGCGGTGAGCGGATTGCCGGCGAAGCCCGATGCTCTCGCCCGATCGACGTTACTGCCCGGGACGTAGCTGTTGCCGAAGCCCGCAAAGCGCAGCGTCCGTATCAGAATGCGCAATGGCCACGAGGAGCGCGCGTGGGGCAAATCGATCAGCGGCGCGGCCAGAACCAGGCGCTCAAACCACCGCTTGCCGGAATGCGCGACACGCAGCATGACCGCGCCGCCCATGGAGTGAGCCAGCGCATAATAGGGCGGCGGACAATCGGGAAGCACCACCCGCTGCATGAACGTCTCGACGTCGATCTCGAAATCCGAAAAACTTGCGACATATCCCTTGCGCAGATCGGGCAATTGCCGCGACGAGTGCCCCTGTCCGCGCCAGTCCATCGTCGCGACCGCAAAGCCGCGCCGGCGCAGTTCGCGCACCGTCTCGAGATATTTTTCGATGAACTCACCGCGCCCGGTGAAGACGCAGACCGTTCCCTTGCGGCCGGCCGGCGAATCCCAGCGCGCGAAGCGCAACTCCACCCCGTCCGGCGTCCTGATCCTGCCTGTGACGACATCGTCGGGACCGAGATGGCCGGGAGAGGAACCGAGCGTCATGGCGCAACCGGACAGGAGAAGCAGCACCAAAGACACCGGGCACATGCCGGAACCGGCAAGGAGATCGACGTCTTTGATCCCAAGGGGAGGTCAGCCATATCAGCTTCGTGCAGATCCCTCCAGCCTGCACGATAGTGGTACTGTCCGCGCCGTTCGCCTCGACAGGGCATCACCTGCGCCGGCC
>JAYSPJ010000101.1:0-10285 GCA_043722155.1 Bradyrhizobium sp. | reverse complement strand
GGGCGCAATGCTTCCGGCCCGCCGGCGCGATACATCGAGCGCGCCTCGACATAGACGGTTGCAATAATATTGTGGCCGGATGCGATGTCGGCGGCGATTTCCTCGATCATGTAGCGCTGGCCGCCGCGTTCCCAGAGGTGATGATGGGGATCGACGATCGAACGCTTGGGGTCGATGACTTCCTCCGTCCGCTGTGCGAGCCAGTCTTCGCGCGGATCGGCAAACAGCCCGCTCTTCGATGCCGCGGCGGTACTGGTGGTCATGGATTGTCGCTCCCTGAATTCCATTATCGAAGACCGTTCCAGATTAGACATTTGGCGTCGGTCAGCGCAATACGCCGAGCCCGTCATCGGATTCGTATTCGCGAGGCCATCGCCCCCGAGTCAGGGCGCGGCGAGAACTTCGCGGATCTTCCGCGCCAGATCGGCCTTGCGGTAGGGCTTGACGAGCAAATTGACGCCGGGATCAAGGCGGCCATGATGAATGATCGCGTTTTCCGTATAGCCCGAGGTGAACAGAACCTTAGCGGCAGGCCGGCGACTTTTCACCTCATCCGCGAGCTGCCGGCCGTTCATCCCGCCCGGCATGATGACATCGGTGAATAGAAGATCGACCTGCACGCCCTCCTGGTCGACCAGCGCAAGCGCTGCCCCGGCATTGCCGGCCGACAGCGTCGTGTAACCGAGGCTTCGCAGCTGCGCCAGCACATAGGTGCGCACCAGCTCATCGTCTTCCACGACCCGGATGGTCTCCGTGCCTCCCGGCAGGGTTCCGACATCCGGCATGGCGGGTTTTACGTATGATGGCCCGACGCTGCGCGGAAAATACACCCGGATAGTCGTGCCGTGCCCCACCTCGCTGTAGATCTTGATATGCCCGCGCGACTGCTTGACAAACCCATAGACCATGCTCAGGCCGAGGCCAGTGCCCTTACCGGTTTCCTTGGTGGTGAAGAAAGGCTCGAATACCCGATCGAGCAGCGCCGCGGCAATGCCAGTGCCGGTGTCGCTCACCGCAATCATGACGTAAGCGCCCGGCTCTGCGTCCGGGTTTGCCATGGCGTAAGCCTCGTCCAGTATCGACTCGCCGCTCTCGAAGGTGAGCTTGCCGCCGTTGGGCATGGCGTCGCGGGCGTTGATCGCGAGATTGAGCAGTGCGGCCGAGAGCTGGGAAGGATCGGCCATTGCGCGCCAGATATTGGCCCCCGGCATCACCTCGATCTCGATATGCTCGCCGAGCGTTGGCCGCAGCAGAGTCACCGTCTCCATGATCAGTGTGTTGACGTCGACATCGCGCGGCTCCAGCGGCTGCTTGCGGGCGAACGCCAGCAATTCACGCGTCAGGCTGGCGCCGCGCGTTGCCGCATCGTCGATCATCTTGGCAATGGCGACAAGTTCCGGCCGGTCGGCCAAATCTTCGGCCAGAATCTCGACCGTGCCCGTGATCACCGTGAGGATATTGTTGAAGTCATGGGCGATACCACCGGTCAGCTGGCCGATCGCATCCATCTTTTGCGAATGCCGAAGCATCGCCTGAGCCGCCTTGCGCTCGGTGACGTCTCTTACCGTCACCACATAGCGGCCAAGTCCCGCATCGTGCGCAATTTCGGCGATCGCCAGTTCCATTGGAAATGTTGAACCGTCCTTGCGGCGGCCTTCAAGGTCACCCCGCAATTTGTCCGCTGCAACACATGAGTCTGATTGCCCGTTGTCGCCGAGCCGGTCTGGCTCGGCCAGCAGCATCTTCACATCGTGCCCGATCACCTCATCGGCCCTGTGACCGAAGATATTCTCCGCCGGCACGCTGAAGTTCAGGATCGCTCCGCCTTGATTGACCGAAATGAGACCATCGCTCGCGTGATCCATGATCGACTTGAGCTCCTCGCGAGCGCTTGCCTGAATTCGCTCCGCGGTTTCGGCGATCTCGCGGGCGCGGTCGGATCGCTCCTGATGCGCGCGCGCCTCCTCGACCTGCGTCTGCATCCTGAATTGGCGTCCGATCAGATAACCACCGATCGCCAGCAGAAGGATGGCACCTGCCGTCACGGCGGAAATCAACAGTGCGAGTTGCCGCCAGGAAGACAGGACCACATCTTCTGAATCCGCGGCGGTAACCACCAGCCGATAACCCGGCACCGTATGAAGAGCCACTATCTGGGCGATACCTTTGTCGCCAAAGGCGCGGGTGCGCAGCGTTCCCTGCTCTGCACCCGCGAGCGTTCTGGCGAAGACCTGCTGAATCGCCTGACTTTGCTCGCCGGGACTTTCGAGTTGCGGCTGGCGGCTGAGCAAAGTGCCATCGCGACGGTAGAGCGAGATCGAAGCATCGCTGCTGGGCAGCATCGGGCCGAACAACTTCTCGAAACGACTAGTGGAGATGCTCCCAAGGATGATGCCGACAAAAGCGCCGTCCGAGCCATTGATCCGGTGTGCCAGAAAAATGCCGTCTTGCCCGGTACCGCGATTTTTCAGAGGCTCCGAAATGAAATAGCCGAGATCCGGATTGTCACGAAGATTGATGAAGTAATCCCGGTCGGATAAATCGATCGCAGGCGTCGGTCCGGAAAGGGAAGAATTGATAAGCTTTCCGTGTCGGTCAATCATCACCAACGTATCGAGGTCCGACGAAATGACAACCATGTCATGCAACAGGCCATTCATCGATTTGGTTCCGGCATATTCTACGAAGCCGTCTGCCGAGATCTTCCCCGCCGAGATGAAGCGTTGTTCGAGATCCGATATAATGAGGTCTGCGCCGAATATGATTCTATGAGTGTGTGTGGCGATCGCCAGGCCGAGCCGGCTCAGATCACCGGTTCCGTCCGAAAGCGTTTTGTTGCGCGTAGCGACGACTGTTACGCTTGCAGCCGCTATCAATCCGACCGCAAATGCGGCGCAAACGACCGTCACCCACAATATGGGCGCCCGTGCTGCATGGTATTTGGCCCGCACACCGGTTGGGCTCGATCGTAGCGTGGATTTGTTCGCGGAATCCGCGGCGTCAGCTTCAGACATCCGTACGACGCTCCAAGCCGGTTGGTCATCAACGCCGGGTGCGAGGACTAACTGATTGTATAGTTTGGGTTGATTGTATAGGCTAGTCTTGCATCGTTTGGGTGCATCGGAATACCAGTCAGCGAATCGTGGCACGCGAACTTCACGACTCCCAGGGAGAGCGAGCGGCAGTGCAGCTTGTTCTGCGGAGCCTGCGAATTGCAGTCATCTGTCTTATCGGTGCCAGCCCGCAATGGGTTGCAGACCGTGCGAACGCCCAAGACATCACCTTGGGCGTCATCGCTGGAATGTCCGGCTCAGGCGCGTCCTACGGAGCCGGCATATCCCAGGGCGCCGAAATGGCGGTCCGGGAAATCAACGCTGCCGGCGGCGTCAACGGCCGCCGGATAAAGCTCTTGATCGTCGATGACGCCAGCAGTCCCGCCCGGTCTGCTGTCGCGATGCGTCGTCTGGTGGCCACCAATGCCGTCCTGATCGTTGGGGGCTGGGGTAGCGCCCAGGTCCTGGCCAACATGGATATCGTGGAACAGGCGGGCGTTCCGTATATCGTGGTTGGAGCGACCCATCCACAGATCACGAACGCCAGAAACAAATGGACGTTTCGCGTCATCCAGACGGATGCGGTGATAACCGAGGAACTGGCTCGAATCGTTGTCGCGAAGCTCGGCGCGAAGCGCGTTGCGGTGATCAATGACACGAACGACTATGGCACTGGCAACCGAGACGTTTTTGTCGCGGCGCTGGCTCGCCTCGGCGTCAAGCCTGTGGAGATGCAGTCTTATCAGACCGCCGACAGGGACTTCGGCGCGCAACTCGCCCGTATCGCATCTGCCGATCCCGAAGCGCTCGCGATATTCGGAACCGTTCCAGCCGCGCCGGCCATCATGAACCAGGCCCGTGCGCTCGGTATCAAGGCGCGGTTCGTGGGCTCAGGCGGGCTCGCCAATGAAGCACTGATAGCCTCGGCGCCGACCGCGTCGGACGGCACTATCCTGATGAGTTACTTCAGCGAGGACGCCGATGCGGAGGCTCAGGCCTGGGCCGATCGTTACAGAATGGAATTCGCGGGCCGGGCGGATGCCGCCGGGCCGGCGCTTGGCGCCTGGGAGTATCGGGCTATCATGGGTATCGTCGGTCCCTGCCTGGTCAGCGTGGAGAGCGCTGGATTCGATCGGATGCGCCTTCGCGACTGCATTGCGAATTGGCGGGGAAAACTGTTCGGAATCTCCAGCGAACTCTACTTCGACAAGACAGGCCAGCTGGTCCAGCAGCCCGTGGCGGTCGAAGTTCGCGGTGGCGTTTTCCGGTTTCTGAAGACCATCCAGTAAAGCAGGGCGCGTTGAATTCGCCAAGAACGCAATATCGCGTGCGTCGCGCGCGGCGAAACCGTTGAACCCCGGGGCGCGTCAAACCCCTTCGAGAATGATCACCGTCGGTGTCGCCGGCAGCGTCTCCCGCGATATCTTCAGGGTCCGCTCGCCGCGCCTGTCGATCTCGAATTGCTGGCCGATTCGCTGCATGAAGTCGTCGAGCGGGGTCATGAAGCGATGCATCGGCAGCACCACCGAGGAGCGCAGCCGCCGCGTGATCTCGGAAATCCCGTCGAGCGACATCGTGTAGGTGCCGTCGATCGGCACCATCAGGATGTCGATGCGTCCGATCTGGGCGAAATGGCTGTCGTCGAGCTTGTGGTGCAGGTGGCCGAGATGGCCGATGCAGAGGCCGGCGACTTCGAAGATGAAAATCGAATTGCCGTCCCTGACCAGCGCACTGTTCGAATCATCGCCGGTGTAGCGGCGAATGTCGGTGGTGACGTTGCGGATGTAGACGTCGCCGATGCGCTGCGAGATGTGGGCGGGCTTTCCGTCATCGCCCCAGCCATGCAGCACGTGGGCGATGCCGCGGTCCGGAAACAGCGAGTAATGCGTAGAGTGGGCGCGGTTCATGGTGACGACGTCGGGCAGGCGGCCAGTCCGGTAGGCGCCGCTGTAGTCGGTCGCGATCCGCACGCCGTCGCGCGACTCGATGTAATAGGTCGAATGGCCGGCATAGGTGATCGCGACCTCCTCGGCCTTCGCAGCTGAAAGTCGCAGGCTGACCGGCGTGGCGCGCGGCGCATTCGCCATCGCCAGGCACTCGCTGCGCAGCGGTTTTGGCTGAGCGGCGGCCGGCGTCGCCAGCGCACCCAGCATGGCAATGACGAGCGGCAAGGATCGCAGCATGGCAAGCCCCGTGTTCCGATGACCGGACCGGCACTGTATCGCTGAATCCGGCAGAAATCATCGGCTCAGACGGGTGGCCAGCCGTATTGCCGGGAAGTCGACGAAATGGCTCAGTTCTGCGCGCGTTGCAGCCGCAAGAGCGGTTTTGGATGGCCGCAGGTATTCGTCCTGAAGGGCACCGCGATTTCGCCGCCTGAAGACCGCAGGCAGTCCTCGAGCAGCACATCCTGAGACGCATCGCGCCACGGCCTTATTTCCCGCGCGGCTGACCATCGCCTGCGCAGGCAAGCGGCCCTTTGACCGTCGAACGTCTCAGCCAATTGCGGGCAATCCGCTGCCGCCGAGACCGGCGCATCGCTCCTGGTTGCAGCCCGTGAGCGGGAAGCGTCCAACGCCCGGTCGAGCGCGAAAATCACCGCGACCGCGATAGCCAGCAGGACCGCGATTCGGGTCGCGGACAGGGCAGGGGCTTTGGGCCAGATACCCTCGTTTCGTTGCGAAGGGGTGTGTGAACGCGGCATGGATGCTTCTCCACGGTTCGCCCCCGCTGTCTGTTAGCTCGAATGGCCAATCGGCGCTGTGAAGTGCTTCACACCGCCGGATGTTTTTCGAACGGGCGAATAGCCGTCCCGATGACGGCATCATCAATTGCCGTTCAGCGGAATTCTCGCAGCCGCAATAATCAGGGTCGCGTTCCTGAATCAGTTTTTAGTTCGCCGCGCCGCGCATTTCGCGATTAAGCTGTGTGCCGCGTAAGAAAGAAATGTAGCGGGAGTCCATTTTGACGCGTGCATCCTCTTCCGATCGGCTGGAACCGCTGCGCCACGTCGATGCCGGCGTTCTCGACATCGCCTATTACGAGGCGGGACCCGCGGACGGTCCGGTCGTGATGCTGCTGCACGGCTTTCCCTACGACATCCATTCCTATGTCGACGTCGCCCCTCGGCTGGCGGCGCAAGGCTGCCGCGCCATCGTTCCCTATTTGCGCGGTTACGGTGCAACCCGTTTCCGCGATCCGGCGACGCCGCGCTCGGGAGAGCAGGCCGCGTTGGGCGCCGACCTGATCGCACTGATCGATGCGCTCGGCATCCAGCGTGCGGTTTTCGCCGGCTATGACTGGGGCGGCCGCGCTGCCTGCGTCGGCGCGGCACTGTGGCCGGAGCGCTGCGCCGGCCTGGTGTCGCTCAACAGCTACAATATTCAGGATATCGCCAGCGCCATGGTGCCGGCCAGCGCCGAGCGCGAGGTCGCGTACTGGTATCAGTATTATTTTCAGCTCGAGCGCGGCCGTGCCGGCCTCGCCGCCAACCGGCGCGAGATCGCGAAAATTCTGTGGCAGCAATGGTCGCCGAACTGGCTCTTCGACGATGCCACCTTCGATCGCACGGCCGCAGCCTTCGACAACCCTGACTACGTCGACGTCGTGATCCACAGTTACCGGCATCGCTACGGGCTGGCCGAAGGCGATCCGCAATATGCCAATTTGCAACGACGGTTGGCGGCGCAGCCCGTGATTTCGGTGCCGGCCATCACCTTGGACGGAGCCGGCGACGGCGTGTTCCCCGCCAACGACGGCACCGCGACCGCGGCGAAGTTCGCCGGCCCTCGCAGCCATCGGGTGATACCGCGCGCGGGACATAACCTTCCGCAGGAAGAGCCCGAAGCCTTCGCGGCGGCGGTCATGGCGTTGATCGAGGCGTAGTTGGGAATGCATGGCCGTCATTGCGAGGAGCGAAGCGGCGAAGCAATCCAGCTTGCTGCGGTAAAGCTGGATTGCTTCGCGGAGTTTATCATCGGGCGGCGCATCGCGCCGACCCGTTGGCTCGCAATGGCGATTCTTCTCGAAAGGTAGTTCAGATGTCGAGGCACGGCGTTCTTCTCGCTATATTCCTTGCTGCGTTCGGCATCGTCGCGCCTGCCTTGGCCGACGAGTTTCCCAGTCGCCCGATCACATGGATCGTGCCTTTCGCGCCCGGCGGCATCACCGACACCACTTCGCGCCTGGTGGCGGAGGAAATGTCGAAGTCGCTGGGTCAGACCGTGCTGATCGACAACCGGGGCGGCGCCGGCGGTACCGTCGGCACCGAGCAGGCGGCCCGCTCCAGGCCCGACGGCTATACGATCCTCTACGGGACCCAGGGCACGATGGCGGCCAATGTTTCGCTGCGAAAGAACCTGTCCTACGATCCGCTGACGAGTTTTCTGCCGGTCCATATGATGGCGGAGTCGCCGAACATCTTCGTGGCCTTCGAGGGCGCGCCCTTCAATTCGGTGCCTGAGTTCATTGCCTATGCCAAACGGCATCCGGGCAAGGTGACTTTCAGCTCTGCCGGTGTCGGCACCGGGACGCATCTGGTCGCCGAACTGTTCAAGACCGTCGCCGGCGTCGACATGCTGCACGTGCCCTACAAGGGCAGCGCGCCCGCGCTCAACGATCTGATTGCGGGGCGGATCGACGTGATGTTCGATTATCCGGTCTCGGTCGGTCCGCATGTCGAGGCCGGCAAGCTGAAGGTGCTGGCGACCACCGCTCCGGTGCGGCTTAAGACGATGCCGAATGCGCCGACCATGGCCGAACTCGGCTTGAAGGACATGACCACCGAGAGCTGGTCGAGCATCATGGTTCCGGCGGGAACGCCGCCTGCGGTCGTCGACCGGCTGGCGGCGGCCGCGCATACCGCGCTGACCTCGGAGCGGGTCCGCACCCATTTCGAGAAGTTCGGCACCCGGGCGATGATGCAGCAGAAGGCGGAGGCCACGCCGTTCATCGAAAAGGAGATCAAACGCTGGGGGGACGTGATCGCCAAGGCGGGGCTGGAGAAGCAGTAGCGGGCGTGGCGGAGCTAATCCCGCCGCGGGCTGATCTTCCAGGTGACTGCGATGATGGCCGCGGTGATCAGGCCGCTGATCAGCCCGGCGATCGGAAGCGCCAGCGCCAGCACCGCGGTGGCGGCCCAGCCGATCGAGGAAAAGGCTTCCGCGAAGGTCGCAAACCGCGACGAGGTCTGGCGGCGGCGGAACTGGCTGCGCCGCGCCTGCACGCGGAACCAGAGCTGGATCGCGGTGGCCGATGCCGCCGCGACGATGACGCCGAGCGCGGTGACCGCGGCCTGCAGCGGCGCGGCATAGGCCAGCGCCATCAGCAGCGGCGCAAAGATGACGGCGATCGCGATCAGCACCACCTCGATCTTGGCGCGGGTCACGCGTGACGCCGGCAACGGCGCGGTCGCCACCAGGTCGGGGGCGTCTTCGCCGGAAATCGTCAGCCAGGCGAGGCCGCCGGCGAGTTGCCCGGCGGCCATCACGATGACAGGGGTGATCAGCACAAGGGCGGCGTCACTGTCGGCAAAACTTTTCCATAGCAGCAGTGCCGGCGGCACGAGATACAGCAGTTGCATCAGGCTCTGCGACAGCAGCCATGGATCGCGTCGCAGCAGCACGAATTCCTTCCAGCGCAGCGCCTGCTGTCGCGAGCCGGCACGAAAGGATTTCGCGCGGGGCCTTTGATGAACTGTCGCGGCACTGGCCGAAGCGCTGACGACGGTGTCGGCAAGGCGCGGCGAGAAGATCGCCATCACCGCGCCGAGCAGGATGAGACCGCCGGCCAGCAAACAAAGCAGCGCTTCGCCGTCGCCGAGCGCGGCGCGCGCCGGCCACCAGACGACGCTATCGAGCGCGGGCGCAAAGGCCGCCGCGGCATCCGAAGTCAGCACCGCGAACCGCGACAGCGTGCCGTAGGACAGGATCGCGGCAATTTGTAACGCAATGATGAAACCGGCGCCGATCACGGCGGCGAGAATTTGCGCCACCAGCCGGGTGCGGCTCGGGCCGATCAGGCCGAACAGCATAACCGTGACCGCGATCGCGACCGCCGCGGCCGTAAGGCCAATGGCGACGACCACGCCGAAAGCGGCAAGCCAGCGCCAGCCGCCGCCGATCACGAGAACATCGACGAACGGTGTCGACAGCAACAGCGCCATCGCAATCACCGACAGCGCGATTGCCGCGATACGAACCGAAAACACGTTGGCCAATACGACCGGCGACGACATGATCAGATCGAGATCGGCGCGGGCGTAGAACACCCGCGTCACCGATTCGATGGCCTGCGACAGCATCAGCGCCCACGCCAGTACGATAGTCGCGGTGATGACGATCAGGGTGGATTTGTCCAGCGGCTCCTGCAGATCGGCAAACCGGCCGATCACGGCGTAGGCCGGCAGGTGCATGATCGCAGCAAACACGATCAATCCGATGATCGCGGTACGCTTTCGCCCCTTGCGGCCGGCGGTGAGCATCGCCAGCGCCTCGCGCCATGCCAGCCGGATTTCGTGCCGGGCAAACCACGTCAGATCCGCCGACGAGCTCATGCCGCGGCGGCCTCGGTATCGACCAGAGCGATGAACATGTCCTCCAGGCTGGTGTCGTTGCGCCCGTTCTGCTGGCGCAGTTCGCTCAGCGTGCCCTCGGCGATCAGCCGCCCCGATGCGATGACGCCGATCCGGTCGGCCATCCGTTCGGCCACCTCCAGAATATGCGTGGTCATGATCACGGTGCAGCCGGACCGTACCCGATCGCCGAGCAGGCCCTTGACATGGCGCGCGGACACTGCATCGAGACCGGTGAGCGGTTCATCGAGGATGATCAGGCGCGGGTCGTGGACCATGGCGCCGGCGAGCGCCACCTTCTGGCGCATGCCCTTGGAAAATCCCTCGCAGCGCTCGTGCAGATGCGGCTCGAGGCCGAGCGAGACCAGCAGATTGCGCGCCGATGGCTCCGAGACCGCGGGATCGATGCCCCAGAGCCCGGCGACGAATGCGAGATATTCCAGCGGGGTCAGCTTGTCGTAGATCATCGGCTCGTCCGACACCCATGCCGTGATCTGCTTGGCGGCGACGGGATCGGCCAGCGCATCGATACCGAGCACCGATACCGAGCCGGCATCGGGCCGCAGCAGGCCGGCCACCATGCGCAGCGTCGTGGTCTTGCCGGCGCCGTTGGGCCCGAGCAGCGCATAGAATTCGCCTGACCGGACGGTCAGATCGAGCG